>JBCCIM010000282.1 GCA_039111535.1 Bacteroidota bacterium
CGAGTTGGAATCCCGCCGTGCCGGGCTAGAAACAAGGCTGGGTCTGCCCTTCACCCAACAGGATAGCCTTGAGCAGTTGCTGGCCATGAAGAACGAATTGCAGGCGCTACTCCAGAGTGATGCCTCGACCCATACGGAAGCAAACGAAGCATCCACCGAAGCCAGCGAGCAGACCGAAGGCAACGCACCGCCCCAACAATCCACGGAACAGGAGCAAGCCGAGCGCATTCAGGCGTTGGTGACCGCGTTTGACGCGCTCATGGCCGGACGCGCCTCGACAAGAGAAGGCAGCGAGTCCGGTACCGAGGCTGACGACCCGCCTGATCCATCCATGCAGATCCCTGCATCCCATCGTTCTTCCTCCCCTCACCTTGGCCCTCGCTGGACCGAAAGGCTGCAATCGGCCAATGCTGATGATAGACAGCCAACGCTATTGGAGGTGGCGTAAGTACATTTCCCTTGCTTTAGCGCGCCTGCCCTGCTATGTTGGGCCACAAATTGACGTAAGTCACACTTCGCCTTCTCTGGAAGGCGAACTAAAAGGCCCTCACCCGGGGGCCTTTTTTCATGCCAGATAGTTTTGTAATGCGCCTCGAATCCCCTGGCATTCTTTTTCAGCCAGACGCCCCATTTTATGGGTCAAGCGCTTGGCATCCCATAGCCGTAGCTGGGTCAGCATGGCGCATTGTTGCCTGCCGTTGAAGTCGAAACGGTAATAATGCGGCGAGTCTTTGATTTTCGTGGTCAGCGGTATGCCCCAGAAGATGCGCTGGTTGAACTTCTTGACCACCAATACCGGACGGTTGCAGGCATCGCTCTTGCCGTCTGTTTCATGCCCGATATTGATGCCAATCGAACCCCACCATATTTCCCGCTCTTTGAAGGTTGGTGGCGGTTTCTGCTCATGCAGTTCCGCCTTGAGCCTGGTCCATCCGGTGAAGTCTTTGCACACCATAGAGCGACTTATCGCACAGGTAGTGCCTTATCACCAGCATTTTTACGCCTGCTGATCCACTGCTGACACACCCCCAACCCTTGTTACTCGAAGTCGCCTGCCTGCTGAACGGGCTACCTGCCGCTTGCCACTTCTGCCACAGACGCTCTGTGTACCCCTGGGTTCGGTTGTGCCTGCTGCCTGGTATACTTAATGGCTTGTCTGATGCTTCTTCATACGCTGTTTGACAGAGCGTTTCCCGCTTTGTGGGTATCACACGTCGTTTGGGTCTGACCGCTCCGGCCAGCGGGTCAACCACCTGCCCGCTTAAACGTGTGGGTAGTTGACCCGCGGCCCTTCATGACCGGTCTTTCCCTTCTCCGTTGTTTCACCCCAAACAAAGGAGGGAATCTCATGACAAATAACCGGCGCAAAAGAGGACATAACGCTGCCAAAACCGATATCTACCAAACCGTCACCGATGCCATTATCGCTGCTATCGAATCAGGGCAGACCGCTGAGAAATTCGTGATGCCCTGGGATGGCTTCACCAGCCTACCGCTCAACGCTTCGACGGGCAAGAGCTATCGGGGCATTAACATTCCCATGTTGTGGGTGCATCAGATGGAGCGGAGGTGCTGTTCAGGCTACTGGGCGACCTACAAGCAGTGGCAGGAGCTGGGCGCACAGGTGCGTAAAGGTGAGAAGGGTGCCGGTATCGTCTTCTGGAAACTCCTGGATGTCGAGCCGGAAGAGGATAATGACGAGGGAGAAACCCGTATGTTTGCCCGCTGGTCCACCGTTTTCAATGCCGATCAGGTGGATGGCTTTACAATTCCTGCCAGCGAAAACCAGGGCAATGCCCGGATTATCGAAACAGCCGAAGACTTCATGGCAGCTACCGGCGCAAGGATTACGCATGGTGGGACTCGGGCCTACTACCAGCGTGGGACGGATACGATTGCGTTGCCGGAGCAGAGCAGCTTTCACGATACGCCCACCAGTACGGCGACTGAAGCTTACTATTCCACGGCCCTGCATGAGCTGACTCACTGGACCGGCGCACCCAAGCGGCTGGACCGCAAGAAAGGCAAACGTTTCGGGGATGCTGATTATGCCTTTGAGGAGCTGATTGCTGAACTGGGTGCAGCCATGCTCTGTGCCACCCTTGGTATCACCTCCAGCACCCGGCCCGATCACGCACACTATATCGATGGCTGGTTAAAAGCGCTCAAAAACGATAAACGCTTCATCTTCTCCGCCGCTTCACAGGCTCAGAAAGCTGCTGATTATCTCCTCTCGCTTCAGCCGGAAGTCTAAATCCACCGCAGGTCTGGCAGACCATCAGCCGTCCCGATGACGGGACGGCTTTTTGCGGTTTATGGTGGTGAAGTTTATGAATAGCGCCGGACTCAAAGGGATCAGTTAACGTAACACTTTTCCGTTACGATTTTCGTGGTTACCCCTTACATAAGGGTGCAATCCTCAGTGCTTTCGAAAAACAGGAGTAAGTAATGCGTAGGTACGGTGTATGATTCTTCTTATGTACAAACCGATGTTCAAAACGATTAGTTTGCGGATGGCCTTTTATGAAAGAAATTCCATCGCTGAAATTCATATCTTTTCTGCTTTAGCAGCTTTGATTTCTGTATCGAAAATCGCAATGAGGCTATTTAGGTATTCTTCATGGCGCTCAGGTTCTGACCTAGCAGCTTTCAAGCAAATATCGCCCAGAGCAAGAACAATAGGTACGGTGTCGGTTCCTTGTGCACGAAGATCGGTCATCAGCTTATCGAGTTCATGGAGACAATGCTCTTTGGTGGTCACTATTCGAAACTGCTGATGTTAATTTGGTGAAAGAATCACGCGAATTTAACAGAGCATGTAGTGCATTTCAATGATATTCTGTGCCATTCTACGTGTTACCGCCCTTAGAGGTCGGGGACATGGATGGACACAGCTATTCTTTTGTGTCGTTTATGAGAAGCGCCGTTCTTAAAAGGGTTATTTGTAGGTAATCAGTCAAATTTCTCCTTTCAGCTCAAGTAACCGCTGCTCATCACCTTCAATAAAACTTTGCAAATATTCAGTGCTGATTTCTAGACACTTTTCTTGATGCTCAACCGCTTTCTCTATCCTATCTTTCTCGATTTGGCATTCTTGGGTGCCAGCGAGATTTAACCATAAACGTACGCTACGGAAGTTCCTCAGAGAGGGTTCACTGAAAAGGAACCTTTTTGCAATAACGATAATTCATCGAAAACCACTGATATTACTGAAAAATTCTTGTCGTGGACTAGGTTTTCAGTGAATTCTAGGTCGTTAGCGTACGTTTACGCGCGTTTCTCGCCGCCACCCAGTTATGGTAGTCCATATAAAAAGAGCAGGCGAGCCTCGGAAACTCATGCGCCTGCTCTCTCTTATAGGTGTGCAGCACGTTGCTACCAGGCTTCGTGCCGCCTTTGTCGGAGTGCGCCGGTACCCAGTTGTCCTAACATACTTTTCGGGGCACGGGCAACACGCACCAACAAGTATACATCAACAAGATGAAAAAATCCGTCAAATGTAGCGCGGAGTCTTGTGTTTGGGCGCGTATTATTCATATACTATGCGCAGGCTGTGAGCCTCGGAAACTCATTAGCAGCCTTCTTTACTCTTATAGGGGAAGCCGGTGGTGGAATCACCACCGGCTTCTAAGTAAATCATTGTCGGAGTATAAAATGAATAAACTTGCACTGGCGAAACTTCGCCTGCCGGATGAATTCCTGCGCATCCTCGATGGATTCATGGCAGGAAAGACACGTACCCAACTCGCTGCGGAGATGTTTATATCGGATGCCACCCTTTGTCGCCGAATCAAGGGCATTACGGATGCGTTCCAGGCCAAGACAGTTGAGCAGGCGCTAATGCGCGCTGTCTCTCTGGGCGTGGTCGGATCAACTGTGATGCCCATTCAAGGTGATCCGACGCTCAAAATGCATCCGGGTGAAGCTTGGGACCATCTGGCCGCGCTTGACGATTTGACCCGCGACGAATTCAAACTATTCCTGCTGCTTGGCTCTCTTGAAGGAGCCGGTCGTAGCCCACTCGGTTTAGCCGAAATCATGTCCACGTCAGAGTCGCAGATCAAGCGCCATTTGTGTGGTATGCGCGAAGCCTTTAATGTTGAGCAGGACTGGCAACTTGTGTACCTAGCCACCGTATTTTCGCACTCGTCTCTAGCAGAAAAGGCGGCAAGGCTTCGTGGAAAGCGTGCTCCAGACGAGTTCAGCCTATTCCTGCGGAAAAGCTTAGGGGCCTGTCCCCATGAGCTGAGCCAACAATACAAGTTGCTTATCGAGGCGACCATCAATGCCGGCGGATTACCCACAGTGCTATCATCTTGTGAGGTGGGCCATGAAACGACTTTTTGATTGGTTCACCTTGTATGCTCTCGTCGTCGGCATAGGCCAGATCATCTCGTCAGGGCTTGGACTAGACCAAGACGCTATGTTTTGGGTGTCTTGGCTGCTAGTAGGCGGCATGATGACAACGCTAGTTGTCTACCTGTCCACCATTAGAGGCTGGCGAGACTAGAATCTAATAGATGCAGCAATACACACCCATATGGGGCAGGAAATCTGAGCGCAGGCTGGGGTTCGTTCGGGATACGTGGCGGCGCTAGCGTGGCTAATCGGACCCAATAAAGAATCGGGATAGGGGGGAGCTTTTGGCTCCGCCCCTCACACACCAGAGTTTGTTTTCGATGAAATACACCCAGAATCCTTGTTTTATGCAAAGTGGCGTCTCATGACACGAATGTTTGTATAGGGCCATATAGATATTCCTGCTAACTGTCAGTGTTTTGTGTTTGTGAGATGCCATCACTTGATGGGCTTGTTGTCGCAGGTGAAACAGAAGGAGCAGTGATGAGCGGTGTTGATGTAACCGGACCGGGCGATGCCTGTGCGGGCTGCTCTACGGATAGAGGCGCGACCAGTGCCATAGGTGGTGGTGCTGGAACAGTGTGCGCTTTGACTTCCTTAAATGGTGTACTTGTTTCAGTAGCTGTTGCGCTTATGTGTCCAGGGGCGATAAGGGCTTGCGGCGGTGGTAGTGGGACATTTTGCCCTTCTTGCAGCAGTGTCGGCGGGGTATTAGAGCTTGACGATTTTTTCGGTTGCTTGTTACTCATTGTAGTTTCCTTAAACAATATTACGTGAGATAAAGATGATCAAAAGAGCCACGCCAGCGATAAACAAAACCCCTGCACTTGCGTTGAGGAAGGATGTGGCTCGATCCTTCCAACCTCCCAAGTGGGTTTGATAAATGGCTATTAGGTTTCCTTGATTAAGTGCATTGTCTACCTGTTTAATGGCATCTCGAAATGCCTGATGGCTCATATAATATGCAAACAGTACAGCAGCGAGGCTAAATCCCCAGCAAATCCATGCAATCAAAAGCAGAATATTAAACTCCGCCTGATCGAGTGGGACAATATCTTTGACAAACGCAAAGGATATCCCAAGCGACGAGGCCGAAAGCGTCAGAATGGTTTTGTCATAACCCTCCTGCGCTTTTTGCTTTAACTCCATTAGCTGAGCTCGATAGTTTGTGATGTAAGTTAGGCTTGCCTCTGACAAGTTCTGCAGGCTAGACGCAGCAGATAATTCCTCTACTGATGTGGAAGCCGGAGTAGTATCATCCGGTAAACTGCTTGATGTCATTCGCTGTTTTCCTCATATACAACATGGCTTAACATAACGTGAAAAATTATTTTGGTGTCCATATTGCATCGGCTGTGATTCTGAGTTCATTCAATCGGCGTTGTGCCTTAGACCGCCCAGACTCAGTTCCACACATTGTCGGTACAGCAAGATGAAACTCACCTTGCGCGTTTGCAAACGCGCGCCACTGCCCAGCCGTATGGTTACTATTAATGGTACTACATGTTTCAGCTTCCAGAGCGATAAAGGTGCCATAGCTATCATTTTTATTGCAAGTCAGGTCAGGGATGTACCGGTTCTCAGCGTAATCTGTTACGAAATCTGGACGGTCATATCCATCTAGATCTGCTTTGATATTCCTATAACCTAAGTTCTGAAAGTGGGTGAACATCATAGCGATTAGAGCCATATGCTCATCACTTTCAACTCTACTTCGTTTTTCCAAGGTTCTTGTAGCATACATAATATTCTTAATCCTTCATTTATGATCTTCATACTCAAACATTTGTTGTGTTGACTATCAACTCAACAATTATCAAAAAAAATAGCGCCCCTGAGACGGGACGCTGTTAACACAAAACAGTAAAATTGTTCTCCGAATCGATACGAAGC
>JBCCIM010000283.1 GCA_039111535.1 Bacteroidota bacterium
ATGTAGCAAAGTTCCAAAACTGTGTTTCGCAGCGCGGATCTAGCTTACCCCACTCAACGGCGACCATGGGGCCAGAGATGCTGTACCAGCCGGCGTGCGCATAAAGTGCCAATTGCAGGGCTGTAATATCACTGTATCCCACGAGCAGTTTTGGCGATTGCCTTGCGGCTTCGTAATTAAGCAGGGGGAGCATACGCGCCGTGCCATAACCGCCGCGGGTACAGAAAATGGCGTCGATGGCCGGATCAGCAAGCAGGGTATTAAATGCAGTAGCGCGTTGTTCATCTGTGCCGCTCAGGTAACCGTGGTGCGTTGGAGCGAGTGGAACGCGCTTGATATTGAAGCCGAGGTCGGCCAGGTATGCGATGCCCGCTTCGTAGGCGGCAAGGTCCTTTGGCGGACTTGCCGGCGTTGCTATGGCTATTGTGGCGTGTTGGGGGAGGAGTGCTGAGGGAAGCAAGGATACAGCCGGCTTAGTCAGCCATGGATTTGACCTGCCGGTATCGTTTGTAATGGCTAGGCGACATCGCCAGCACACCAGTGACCACACCAAAGATAAACGTACCGATCAAGATGATCGCCGTGGATCCATTTATTTCATAAGGGCCCAGGTTCAGGCTCATGGTGCTCTGGTTTTCCAGGGCGAAAAGAACGGTGATCAGGGCCAGTATAAACGCGAGGATTGTACGCATAAGATTTCAGTTAGCAGGCTAAAGTCTGACAAGACAACGAAAAAATCGTGTAAGTCCTTATAAATTAAGATATTTATAACAAAAAAAATAAGCCTGAATTTAATTTTTGTGATAAAAAATCAAGGAGACAAGCGGCTGTATGGTATCACCCGTCTCCATCTATGGCGCGAATCCGTCTCATTCGTGGTACATCGCGCGTTAACATCGCAACTATGCCTACCAGTAAACCGAGGCCAAATGAAGACACGAGTACCACGCCTACGGTAGCCCTGATCTCAAACATGCCCATGGTAACCAGGAAGGGCATCGGATTCTGGGATACTATGAATGCACCCAATACAATGATCAGGATGCCCGAGATGGCATAAGATGGACTCATAACAACTTGTTTGTATTATGGACCCCTAAAATAGCGCAAAATAAGTTCTGGTGTACACCCCCCTCAAAAAAGAAAACAGAGGCGTTAGGCACGCCTCTGTTTGAATAATTTTCTAACTTATATGCCTGTTGAACCGCGCAGTGTTTACCGTATTTCTAATCCAGAAATCAGATCTGGCAGCGTCACACTTGTACCTTCGCTTTCAAGGAAGGCCTGTCGCTGGTTGAGGATCTCGGTAATCTCTTCCCGTTCAGTCGATAGCCGGTCATACCACAGTCTGCCCCAGGCCCTGAATGTTCTCACTGTGTCCTGTTCGACAACAAGCAATAATTCAAAATCAGGCTTTAATCCAGGCTGCTCGATATTGTAGACCAGCCATTGCTCATGCCTGATTTCTCCCGACTGCGCTTCCCGCATGATCGATACTTCGCGAATAGGCGCATTTGTCAGGTAATTGCCCAATTCATTCGCTGGCATGGGGAAGTATAGCCGGCCTTCTTCAGCGGTTTGGCCTGGTATCGGATACGGCACCAAATCGGCGTCGTTGTTACAGGCCGAAAAAACCGTTGCCATCACAAGAGCAAGTACAAAGCTTTTCATCAAGCAGGTATCTGTTTGTGAATACAGCTGTTGTGAAGCAGGTCTGGCTATCTTGCAAGCACCATCACTTTACTTTCTTTGTGGATTGTCTCAGCAGACGACAGCGATACGGCTTCAAGCTGGTACATGTACGAGCCACTAGGCAGGCCTGCTGCATCGAAGCTGACCTGGTGTGCCCCGGTGGCTTTGGCTGCGCTTGTAAGCAGCGTGCGTACCTCTTTGCCTGTTACGTCAAATACCTTCAGGGTAACCTGGCTTGGCTGCATCAGCGTGAAAGAAATATTGGTGCTCGGGTTGAACGGATTAGGGTAGTTCTGATCCAGATCAAACAACGCCGGCACAGCGGCCTCATCTTCATTGGCAACCGGGTTCAGTGGCATGCCAACAAAAATACCACGCCCATGTGTTGCCAGTGCAACGCGCCCATCAGACGTACGGGAGTCGATTGATTCGACAATTGCATTCCCAACACCATCTGCAGATTCCTGCTGCCAGGTTGTGTTGCTGCCATTTAGTGAGATGGTGGAGTAGAATCCGGTGCTTGTACCCACGAGGTAGCCTGTGTCTGCGTTGAGCGGGACAATCTCCACTGCGCGCATGGATGGCCCCGGTGCATTGGCTGTGCCCGTCAGGTTGCCTTCTACAGCTGTCCACGAGGAGCCGCCGTTAGACGTATGATAGAGGCCGATGATGTTATAGTTGGACATTGCCACAAGCACTTCATTTGCATTGTTGGGATTCACTGCAATGCTGTGAATGTAGCCGTCGGACGGTGCGCCCGGAATCGAGACATTTGTTGGTGCACTGGTTGATGTGCCGGCATTTTCAAAGCGATAAATCTGCGGCGTTGCGTTGTCGCCTGATGCAGCAAGGTACAGGACGGTAGCTCCATTGCTGGCTGCAGCATCCAGTGCCGTGTAATCAAATGAACCACTGATCTGCAGGGCGGCCAACTGGGCCCACTGCACGTTGGCAATGCTCCCCGCATTACGCCGCCAGAGCGAGTTGCCAGAGGGGTAATAAATGATGGTCTCATCAACCGGATCAGCAAGGAAGGGGTTGATAAAGAGCTGGTTATTGGCACCCGCCGGCGTGATGTTGTCGAGGAATTGCAAGTCGCCGCTTACGTTGTAGCGATACGCGGAGATATCTCCATTCTGCGTAGAGCCAATGGCATACGACTCACCGAGATACGCAAACGCGCCATCCCCAGAAGTTACATCGTCTGAACCACTTGTGATGGATGTTGTCGGGTCATACCGGAAAAACGGACTCCCGTTATCCTGCGTGCCTCCCAGCAACCGGTCATCATCTGCCGCTGCGGGCAGAGATACGTGATAAAACTGCGTCACGTTGTATCCGTTGTTTTTGTTTTCCCAGGGGAAAGCACCGCTTATGGATACGTCATCAACAAAACTCAGGCCTCCGTCGTGTGCTGACCAAAGTGCGTTCGGGTTAGACAGATCGAAAAATAGCGCATGCTGGTCGGGATGCTGGTTGTTGTATTGTGAGATGTTATTTGCTGTAGCATAGCCGCCAACCCAGCTTGCAACAGAGCTGTTAGGCCGCGTGGCAAACCCATCTCTCGATACATACAGGTTGGTGCCACCAATAAAGACAAGGTTCTCATCCGATGGGCTAACCGCAATGACCATGTTGTAGCCGCGCTGGGTGTACACGTCGCCTACCTGGCCACCAAAGTCTGGAATATTGGCTGTCAGGTCCTGGCTTGTGCCATTAGCAAGATTGAACTTGTAGAGGAATACTTCTTCGGTGTCACCGAAGGCATTGTTCGAATTGGATGTATTGCCTGTGAAGGTCATCATGTAGGCTACATCCGGATTAGAAGGTGCTACAGCAATGACAGAACGATCTGGTGCAGTTGGAAAACTGGCTGGTGTAATTTCTGTCCAATTCAGGCCGTCGTTCGATGAGGTATAGACGCCCGGCTGTTCTCCAACGGTGCTGCTCATGAAGCCGTCCGCAATGACGGCAACGATGGTCCCATCGGATGCGATATCAAAATCTGTCCACATGGGGAAGATTTCATTCCCCAAAACAGACGTCAGGCTGAGGAGGCTGCCTGTGGTTCGGGTGAGGCCAAACCCATTACTGGCAACGAAGACAGTTCCAGTGGTCGGGCTGACGAGCACTTTTGATGTATAGTCGTATGCAGAATCAAAGCTCGTTGGATTTGGGCCTACAGGGGCAAATAACTCCCAGGTTTCGCCATTGTCTGTAGAACGTAGGACACCCTGGCCATAATAGAAGGCACGGAAGCCACGGTCTGAGTTAGAGCCTGAAAATTCTCCGGTTGTGGCATACCAGGTATTGGTATTGCCAGAACGGCGATCCTGGGTGATGAAGGTAATGCCTGCGCCATCTTGCGGATCGGACTTCAGCGTCCACGTGCTTCCGCCATTGGTAGATTTCCAGATGCCACCGGAGACACCGCCGGCGATAATGTTGTTTGAGTTGTTGACGTCAACAGCAATGGCACGGGTGCGGCCGGCAACATCGTTGGGGCCGGCTTCTGTCCATGAGAAATGCGGCATTGCTCCGCTTTTGTTCAGGCCATCAATGCGCTTGGGCATTTGTGCGGCATGGGCAAGCTCGAGTCGTCGGATCCCGGCCGGAATTTGGCCCGTCTCCGGGTCGCGAAGCATGCGATGGAAGTACGCTGCACGCGCCTTCTTTGTGGTCTGCTTGCGGGCTTTTTTAGCTTCGATTACGCCTGGCTCATTTTGTGGCCATGCAAAAAATGCAATCAATAGTGCGAGCCCCAAAACAACAGATGGATACAGGATGCGTCGCGGATCGGTATTTTTCATCATTGAATCATTATTTATCGAATAGAAAGAACGCGCCATGCCACTGGCTTCATACCGGGCAGGCTGGGCACCTGCTGGTATCTAAGTGTCAGGTTCTGGGTAGTGCCTGATTTCATCGCCGCAGCTTCTTCATTTTCTGCAGTTGCAGTTGCAATAACGTCTTTGCTGATAGACGCTGTGATTTCTGTCCCTACAGCCAGCGGTTTTGCGTTTGCACCGTAGGCTTCCACCGAAACTATTTTTAACTGGCAGTGGAATCCATCGTCAACAGGCTCGAGGCTGAGTACTTCAGCGGTGAGATGCACGCTGCCTGGGGCTGGAGCAACAGGGGGGATGGGCTTTTCAACTTCAGCCATTTCCTCGTTTTCGGGTGCGTTTTGCTGGCTTTTTTTCTTTGCAGAAGAGCAGCCGCCCAGCAAAGACATGCTGAACAGCAAGAGACAGATTGTGTATAGGTTCATGCTGCGAACGAAGTAAATTTCACGGAAGGTAATCAGGCGGATACTACGGGGCGCCCCTTCCATGTGACCCTGCCGGTAAGATGATTCCATGCAGAGTCTAATTGTAAAGTCGAACCAAGGATGTAGCAAAGCGGAGCAATCAGCGAAATAGTGAACGAAAAACCACTTCGATGATCGGTTAGAAGCTTATTGAAGTAAACAAGAAATAGCAAACGGGGCTCCAGAAAGGCCGGCAATACAAATATTGTAGCAAACAACGCAAATATGCCCACAAACAGCAGGAGGTTGTTGCCCATCAATAAGTAAACGTTTTTCCTGAACCCGCGCCAGGCCTCAGCAAAGCTGTCGTACATGTGTACAGCTACTTCGCTTTGTACATCTACCAGCGCAGGTGATATACCCTGTTTTTTGAGGTATCGGCCGATTAACACATCCTCTAAGATTTCGCCGGCAACCTGTGCATGGGGTTGGTGCTTCTGGTAGGTAGGCGCATCGATCATCCAACACTGTCCGTTTAGCACCCCGAGTGAGGAAAAAGGCAGCCAGCGGACAAGCAGCCAGGGAATGGAAGCAAGAATAGAATGGGTAGCGAGGCTAACAAGCGTGAGGCCTTTGCCTTTGTATGCCGGCATGCTGGTCAGTACGCTATGCGCAGGAAGAGACTGGAAGGCTGCAACAAGCCGGCCCAGCGCACCCGGGTCCTGCAACACCGTATCTGCATCCAGAAACAGCATAAGCTCACCTTTTGCATGGCGAGAGGCTTGATGCAATGCATGTACTTTACCCGTCCAACCATCAGGCGGGCCAGTGCCTCGCAGTGTGCATATTCTCTCATCTGCGTACGCTGAAATTACTGCACAGGTATCGTCTTCAGAGGCATCATCATACACAATGAGCTGGAAATTGTCGAACCGCTGGTTGAGTACGCTTGGCAGTAACCTGCGTAGATTTTTTGCCTCGTTACGCGCAGGAATGAGGATCGAAACCAGGGGCTGGTTGGTTGATATGCCCTCACCTTTCCTGGATAGCGTTTTTCTTCTCCACAAATAGAATAGATTTGAAAAGAAGATTAGCGCTATCACGAAGTGGCTCGCAACAACAAAATAGTCGGAGAATGGTCCGAGCAGTGGTTGGAGAGCGGTCCGAGAGCAATGCGAGAGGTGCGAGAGTGGTCCGAGAGTGGCGCG
>JBCCIM010000284.1 GCA_039111535.1 Bacteroidota bacterium
ATCAACAAGGCTTCAAGTTAGATCAGCTCCCCATCCAGCTTCTTCAGCAGTCACACGCTTCACAGCCACAGCCTGCCATGTCTTCAGGCAGAGAGGTAAACAATGCCATTGGCTTCTTTGACTGCTATTTGTTTCCCTTCTCTCTCTAAACTAGCTATATCTGCGTAGCGGAAATGTATCCACTGCCAAACATTAGGTGCACATAATATAATGTGCAATATATGTGCAATCAATATGCAAATTGTAACATAACGGTGAAGTCGGTAATTTTTTTTGTAAAACGGCGTGCTTCGATGTTACCTCATAGCGCAGCGCCTTCAACCTCTAAGTGCTATGATGCCGGTTTGCCGCGTGGCGGTGGGGCGCTGAAATGTGTGTAAGGCAATCCCTGTTTGCGTGGCACAACAGAACATTTTAGGGTGCCACCTTTTATATTCATCAGCTGATGCAACCATTGCTGTTGCACAACCGCTAATTGCGGCTGAATGCCATCACGCCGGCACCTGCGGTTGCTGTCCCACCAACTACAGCGAAGATGACCTATGGAAACTGCAGCCAAACTTGTGGATGTAGAAAAGACGTACGAAGTAGGAGATTTGAAAGTGCGGGCTGTTCGCGGCGTAACCCTTGACATCCACGCAGGCGCTTTTCTCGCGCTGGTTGGCCCATCAGGGTCAGGGAAAACCACGCTGCTCAACTTGATTGGCGCGCTGGATACGCCAACGGCTGGCAATATATGGATTGGCGATGCCGCCACCGCCGGCCGCTCTGCAACTGACCTGGCCGATTTTCGCAACAGCCACCTGGGATTTGTTTTCCAGAGCTTTAATCTGGTCCCGGTGCTCACCGCTGCTGAAAACGTTGCCTTGCCTTTGCAACTCCAGGGTGTAAGCGATAAGGCAACCCGAGACAACCGCATACAAGCCATGCTGGATGACGTCGGGATTGGCGAACTAGGGGACCGGTATCCTTCTGAACTAAGTGGTGGACAACAGCAGCGCGTTGCGATTGCCCGCGCCCTGGTGAAGAATCCGACCCTTGTGCTGGCAGACGAGCCGACAGCCAACCTCGATAGCACCACGGCTGAAGAGATCATCGCCATTATGGAAGTGATGAACCAGCAGCACGGGACTACCTTTGTATTCTCAACGCACGACCCGCTGGTTATGAAACACGCAACGCGCGTAATCCATTTGCGCGATGGTAAAATTGAATCCGAGGAAACGGCTTCGGGAGGTACATATGCCTGAGCAAACAATCCCCGGCGTTTTGAAGTTCACCACGCTGTTCAAGCTTGCCTGGCGGAATTTGGCCAGGAATAAAAAGCGCACCTGGATTTCTGCGATCACCGTTGCGTTTGCAGTCTTCTTGCTCCAGCTCAGCTATGCCATGCTTGTCGGATTGGAAGACCAGTCTTTTGACAACCTGATCAATTACCAGACGGCGCACGCCAAACTCTATGCAGCCGGCTATTTTGAAGAGCGCGAAGACTTTTCGCTAGATTTTCCCCTCAGCAATCCGGAAGACGTCCAGGCACGTATCCGCGATGTGGCCGGTATCGCCGGCGCCTCACCCCGGCTAAGTTTTTCCGGACAGTTGTCCAATGGTGTTGATCTCATTTCCTGCTTTGGCATGGGCATTAAGGTTGATGATGGGGACGATACGGTGTTCAAGATGAGCGATGCGATTGTCGCTGGCACCTACCTCCAGCCCGAAGAAGAGGGGATGTTACTTGGTAGCGGACTCGCAGATTTTTTTGAAGTAGCTGTCGGCGATTGGCTCACGGTGCTCGCTAAAAATAAAAATGGCGCTTATGAGGCGTTGGATCTACCCATTGTTGGCCTCGTGGGTACAGGCAATCCGCTGATCGATCAGAATACGTTCATGATGCCACTGGCAACTGCGCGTTACATGCTGGACATGGACGCGGAGGCCACCGAATTGGCCATTCGTTTCTCTCAATCAGCCGGCGAAGCTGCAACGATGGCGCGCATTAAATCTGCTATTCAAGCGGATGAACGGGTGGAAGTGAAAAGCTGGCAAGAAGTGGAAGAGGATTTTATGACGCTGGTGGAGACAAAGCGGATGAGCAGTACCATCATGCTTGGCCTCTTCGTATTGATTGCCATTGTTGGCATCACCAACACCATTCTCATGGCCGCTTTTGAGCGAACGCGTGAAATTGGGACCCTCATGGCAATTGGATTGCGTGGGCGTGGCATTCGGCATTTGTTCATGGCGGAAGGCGCCTTGATGGGTTTGCTGGGTGGGGCAGTTGGGACAGGGGTTGCTTTGCTTGTGATAGGGTATTTTTCAGTCAACGGTATTGATCTGGCAGCGATGTACGGAGACCTGGATACCGGTTATCCGATTCGCGATATTTTTTACATGGCCATGGCACCCGGCTTTATTATTCCGGCGTGGCTCGCAACAGGCCTCCTTGCTGCACTCGCGTCTTTTTATCCAGCTGCCCGCGCAAGCCGGCAAGACCCGGCGGAGGCGCTACGGTATGTCTAGCATCAAACGCGCAATTCCGTTCTTGCACATGGCCTGGCGCAACACGCGCCGAAACACACGTCGCACGTTGCTCACGGTTTCTGCGGTTATTGTGGCCGTGGGTGCGATGATATTTGGCCTGTCTTATCTGGGCGGGTTTATGGATAATATCCTCGATACTTATGCGCGTACTGAGTCGGGGCATGTACGGTTGCGGCAGGCCGGCTACATGAAGAAAGAGCGCTCCATGCCACTGCATTTGAATTTGGATAATCTGACGGAAGTGTTGCAAGTACTACGGAATGCGCCGCATGTAGAAGAAGCTCTTCCCCGTATTCGTACCGCTGTACTTGTAGACGGCGCGGGGTCCAACAAACCGGGTTTGTTGTTTGGTCTGGACTTCGAGCGTGAAGGCAATTACTTCAATCCGACTGATATGGTTGTGGAAGGCCGGCTACCCGCTGCCGGTGCTGCTGAACTGATGATTGGCAAAGGTTTTGCCGAAAAGCTCGAAGTAGCTTTGGGTGACACCCTCATCCTGCTTGGGCAGAATGCCTACCGCTCCATGAGCGGCATGCGCGGGGTTATCACCGCGATTGGTGTGTCGGGACTCGGGCATCTGGATAACCGTTTCATCATGACAGCAATCGACCAGGTGCAGTTGATGACCGATTTGCCCGATGCAACAACCGAGATTGTCGTGTTTGCAGATGATCCGTTGCTGGCTGATTCGCTGGTTGCCGATCTCAAGGCAGCTGTCGCACCAGTCCTTTCTGATGACGTAGAAGTATTATCCTGGAAAACACAGGGGCCGCTCCTCTTACTGCTGGAGAAAAACAAACCCATCTCGAATGCCATTTTGTTCATCTTGATGCTTATGGCAGGTCTGGTGATCGTAAACACGATGCTGATGACGGTGATGGAGCGCACGCAAGAACTGGGCATGATGGCCGCGATGGGCATGCGAAACACTGATATCATCCGCCTTATTGTAACGGAAGGCGCGATCATCGGGTTGATAGGTGCCTTGATTGGGGGTGCCATTTCAACCGCTATTACGCTTTGGTTTGAGTTTAACGGCCTGGACATGACAGAGGCAATGGGCGACATCGAGTTGCCGTTTCAGGGCATCGTCTATCCGGACTGGACCCTGGGGTATTTGTTTACCAGTATTGTGCTCGGTGTATTGGCAGCAGGATTGGCTGCGCTGTATCCTGCCTGGCGTGCCACCCGTAAGCGTCCTGCTGAAGCGTTGCGCAAATAAGCGAGGTATTGTTTTATGAACATCAAAGCCAGACTGATCACTGCATTTGTAGCGATTGTTGTAATGATTGGGGTGAACGGCAACGTCTCACCTGTGCTTGCCCAGCCTACGCCTGTTGAAATACTTGAGCGTATCGATCGGAACATGACCATCGAAACCGCTGAGATGCGCGCGGAGATGGTTATCAACTACCGGGAAGGAGATGCGCGAACACTTGAGTTTGTCTCTTGGAGTGTAGGTGCAGATCAATCGTTTCTCGAGTTTACCTCACCGGCGCGCGATGCCGGCAGTCGCTACCTCCGCCTGGAAGAAAACATGTGGATCTACCTGCCTCGCGTGGGCAAGAGTGTGCGCATTCAGGGACACATGTTGCGCCAAGGGATGATGGGGAGCGACTTCTCTTATGGAGATGCCAGCGAGCAGCCCAGTATGGTTGACGACTACGAGGCGGTTATCGAAAAGGAGGAAGCTTTTGAAGGTCGGCAGGCTTATGTGCTGTACCTGACCGGCAAAAAGAAAAATCTTGCGTATCCGATGCGCCGCATATGGGTAGATGCAGAACGCTGGGTGCCGCTCAAAGAAGAACGGTTTGCCAAAAGTGGCAAGCTGCTCAAAACGGCAACTCTGGGTGATGTACGGAAGCTGGGTAACAGGTGGTATCCCTTTCGTACGGAGCTTGATAACGCTTTGCAGCGCGATACGAATACTACCTTGCAGGTCCTGGAATTAGAATTGGATGTACCGGTAGACGATGCGCTATTCACCCTCCGGAATCTCGAAGATGGCCCGTAACTTCCTCCGGCTGCGCAGGGCCGGTATCCTGCTGGTTGTGTTGATTGTTGGTGTTGTACCGTTAGCCCATGCGCAAACGTCTGCGCGCATTCATGGGTATCTGGAGCACCAGTACAGCGTGTCTTATGCCGAAGGCAACTGGACCCATCTCGATTACGACCGCGTACGGGCTGATGTGTCTGCCCGTGCCGGCAAGCGCACGCAGGTGTCTATCGCTCCGGTGTGGCAGATATTCCGCGGTGATACACGCATTCAGCTACGAGACGTCCTGCCAGCATTTCTCGACGCCTTTGCGGACACCCTCTCTTTGCCCATAGAGGATCAACTCTTTCTTAATCACGCATATATAAAGCTGCGACCCGGTCCGTTTGATATTACCGTTGGTAAACAGTACCTGGCCTGGGGGGCTGGGCTGGTCTTTAATCCTACTGAATTATTTCGCCCTAAAAATGCCCTTGAGCCAGGGTATGAGCGCGAAGGGATCGGTGCGCTGACCCTGGCTATGCAACTTGGGCCACTCAGCGATGTGCTGGTGGGTTTTGTGCCGGATGGGGGGCTGGCGGAGAGTGGCAAATTGCTCCGCGTGCGGCATCATATAAAAGGCTTTGATACATCTCTCCTGCTTGCCGTTCTTGAGGAACAGCCGCTTACCGTTGGGCTTCAACTTTTTGCACCCGATCGGCAGCAGCGGGTAACGGTTGGCGGAGATATAACCGGCACCCTGCTAGGGCTGGGCGCCTGGCTGGAAGCTACCTGGTCGGATATGGATACGGTGGATTGGGTCGAGCTTACGGCCGGTACAAATTACACGGTAGGCAATGGCACCCTGCTAATGGCTGAAGCGCATTACAACGGCCGAGGGGGGCGTGGCGCGCCCTACACAGCTGGGCAATGGGCTGGTTCATTGTCGGGTGTCTTGCGCACCATTAATGAATGGACTTTTTACGGGGCTGTATTACATCCCATTGATCAATACCAGTTGTGGAATGTCGGGCTTGCGACGCTGGTTAGTGGGGACGGGAGCGCAGTGCTTGTCCCTTCACTCGCCTATGCTTTTGCAGAGAATGTAGACTTGTTGTTTAACGGACTTGTCTATGCTGGTGAAGATGGAAAAGCCTTTGGCGGGGAACGGTTGGGTGCGTTTCTTCGAGCACGTGTTTACTTCTAGGGCGTACCTCCCTAAATCCGTTCGGATTTCTTTGCTTAAGAGTTTAAAGTTATACGGATCGAATAGCCGTGCTATCCGATCCGTATAAAGTATTCAGCAGGTTGTTTAAAGGCCCAGGTAGAGACCGCCGGCAAGCAAGGCGCCGGCAATAGGGCCAACAATTGGAATCCAGGAATACCCCCAGTCGCTGCTGCCTTTGTTGCTTATGGGCAAAATGGCGTGCATGATGCGGGGGCCAAGGTCACGAGCCGGATTGATGGCATACCCCGTGGTACCCCCGAGGCTAATACCA
>JBCCIM010000285.1 GCA_039111535.1 Bacteroidota bacterium
AATTTAAACACTTGTATCTTTTAGTTTCTCAGCAAGCGGGAAATTATGAGGGGTACTTCCTTTCTTACGAGCGGGGTTTTGCAGACCGAATAGGTGTAAAGTTAATAAGGGATGGACACGACTACATCTATGAACAACGCGTGCCCAGATACTGTGCTTCATTTCATTGGCTGTCAACTTATCAGATTGAGCCCTTTCCGGAATTCAAAGCCTACTGGGTATTAACCGATGGAAGAGGAAACATAGTTTCTAATAAGCAACGAACGCATATTGGCCTTAAAAGATAAACCAACCTGCTCGAAGAATTGGGCCGTACCAGAAGAAGGTGCGGCCCTTTTTTGGGGCCGCCAGAGAGAAATCTAACAAAATCCAAATCCAGTGTCTACAGATATCTGACCAGCTCACCTTGAATAACTGGAATGGTCTTTTTTTGGCCGCGTGTGCGAAACATTCCCCCTCAAAATAGGCACTTCTCCCCTCTTCTGCATCTACAAGGGAGTGTTATTTCGCTGCGTCCGCGCGATTGCGAAATCTAAATGGCTGATTTTTCTGCTACGCATTTATAATTTTACTCGCTTTAGCATCTGAGAAGCGTCCGTTATTAAAAACGATTGAGCATGGCATATATGTGGTTTTTTACTTGATTTCAGTTCAGAGAAAACAATTTAATAAAACAGGCAACCATTGAAGAGGCAAAGGCACTTCAAGAATCCCTGCCGAATCGATAACAATGGTAAACCACCTCAATCAACTGTAAACGTCGCCCCCTACAGATTTTCTCAAACAACCCATGCCCTGGCTTATAGAGTCGTGCATCTAACTCTTTCTTTTTCAATCTGCCCGTGCTTTAACGACCAGACCAAGCTCTACGACCAGCTTATTCGCAACATTCGCGATCCCCTCTCTAAATTGTTCATTCCGAGGTATCGCACCACTCTCCCACCTCTCTATACTACCCCGATCAACGCCCCACTTCTCTGCTACTCCTTTATGAGTCAAACCCAGTATCCTCCTATAACCCAACAACTGCTCTGCTGGACTGTCCCCAATCTCAAAAGGGATATACCCAAGGAACCGAATGATGCCTGGATACGACTTTACTCGCAGTGGGTTATCAGTTGCCTCCCAATAACTTATAGTTCCTTTCGTTACCCCAATGATCTTGGCAATGTCTTTTTGCATCAGTCCAAGATCCATCCTCTTCTTCTTAATATGCTCTCCAATAGTCTTTGGATTAGTGGGATATGCCAAATTCAACGGTTTTGAGGCAATTAAGACTACCGGGGAAATGGCAACACAACCCCAGGGATTGGCGCTACAGATCAGGATTATACGGGCAGGGAAGGTCACAGAGAACCGCGCCCGGCTGATGGTGATCTGCCCTTCTTCCAGCGGCTGCCGCAGCACCTCCAGCACGTGCCGCTTAAACTCCGGCAACTCATCCAGGAAGAGCACGCCATTGTGTGCAGCTGAAATTTCGCCAGGACGCGGGTGCACCCCGCCGCCACAGAGGCCGGCATCAGAGATTGTATGATGTGGTGCGCGAAACGGACGCTCTTGCACCAGTCCATAGCCATCTGTCAGCCTCCCGCCTACGGAGTACACCCGCGTGGTCTCAAGCGCCTCCGCCGTAGTCAGTGGGGGAAGAATCGTGGCAAACCGCCGCGCCAACATCGTTTTGCCGGCGCCGGGTGGTCCAATCATCAACACATTGTGCCCTCCCGCTGCTGCCACTTCCAGCGCACGCTTGGCATTGGACTGACCACGTACATCTGCCAGGTCAATACCCGATTTAGCCAAAGCTTGCTGCTCCAACAGCTGCCGCTTGTATTTCGCAGGCGCTTTCTTGTGTCCCAACACGATGTGATAGGCTTCTTCTAACGTTTGCACCGGGTATACGTCGACGCCTTCGACGACGGAGGCCTCAGCCGCGTTGGCGACCGGTACCACAACAGCCTGTTTTTTGTCCTTCACCGCCCGCATCGCCATAGATAGCGCGCCTCGAATCGGGCGCACGTGGCCTTCCAAAGACAATTCGCCTGTTATGACAAACTGATCCAATCGCTCCTGCTGCACATCACGGTCGACCGCTGCAATCAATCCAATAGCGATCGGCAAGTCGAACGCTGCGCCCTCTTTTCGCACGTCTGCCGGTGCAAGATTTACAGTTACGATGCCCCGCGGGCGCGGCAGTTCGTTGGTCCGCAAAGCAGATAAAATACGGTCGCGACTCTCCCGGACGGCCCCATCAGGCAGACCGACCACGGTGTACTTGGGCGTGCCGCCACGGGCATAGGTTTCTATTTCTATGGGCAATGCATCCACCCCAAGGATGGTGCTGCTCCAAACGTGTGAAAGCATAAAGGCAGGTGCTATGGGTTGTTTCTCCCATAGACACCTGCCTTACCCAGTACATACCGTAAAAAGGGCCGGCGTGAGCACAATTAGATTGTCACCGCACGCCGGCCCCGTTTGGTTTAAACGCCCTTCCCGAACGTCTTACCGAAGGTACCCTTCCTAATCGGCCGGCCGTTCCGGTCCGCACGATTGTTTCGATTGATCATTTGCTCAATGATCTCATCAACCAGGCGATCATCTTCGTCGATCATTTCTTCATCCAATACTTCTTCATCCGGTACGTCTTCCTCAATCACATCTTCAGCGAGGGCATCGCGATGGATATAGATTGTTGGAAGGTCCGCTTCTTCGCCTGCTGATTGATCGATTGGTGCTTCTTCGTCTACTGCCGGTTCGTCTTCGATGAATACCTCAGCCGTTGCCAATGCATCAGTATCTGCACCGGCTCCTTCAGCACTATCATCATCTGCCAACTCGTCCGCAGCATCAAATTCAGTAGCGACCAGTTCGTCAGCAGGTTCGAATTCGGCCTCTTCTTCATGATCCGATTCACCATTGAAGCTTTCATCTTGTTTATCAGCAAGCAGTTCATTGTAGGTCATGAGGGCCGGATCTACAAAGTAGTCGGCGACAACCTGGGGCTCAGGTGCCGTTTCATCAGCTTCCTGCCCGTCCGTTGCGCTTTGCTCAGCCGGCGCAGGTGCGTCTTCAGGATGCGGTTCAGGCTTGGCTTCTTCAGAGGCAAAGGCAGCCAGGGCTGCGGCATCCGCATAGGCTTTGAGTTCGTGGTCATCAACAAATTCAATCGGACTGTCCGCGTCTTTGGCTTCTTCTTTTTTGCGAATGGCATCAAAGAGATCTGTTTGCTCTTCAGCATTCAATGCACGCTGGTCCGGTTGTTCGTCAAGCAGGGCACGGACTTCTTCCGCGTCTTCCAATGCCTCTTCTTCAGCAAGCATGTCACGCTCCCACGCCAGCGCTTCATCTGCATCCGGACTGTCAGCCTCGTCATCATCATATCCCCAATACATGTTCACCTCGTCTTCTGTGTCTTCTGACTGGTTATCTTCCGATTCCAGTGCATCAGGGGTATTCTCGTCAGCATCGGCCAAAACATAGGCGTCGGCTTCATCCAGCAAGTCAATTGTATCAGCCTCTTCTACTTCCGGACGTTCATCCATCAGTTGAACCGAAGCATCATCCGCTTCATCTTCCCATGGTAATACCGAATCCTGTGTTTCAGGTATTTCCGTAGCGGAGGAGAATTCAGATACCGGCGCTTCTTCAGCAAACATCGTTTCATCATCAGATACGGCTGGATGGATAGCGGCTTCGTTGTAGGGTGTTGCTTCCGGTGCAAGGAGTTCATCAACAGCGGCTTCTGCTGTCCGGTCTGACAGCAGGTTCTCAACCGGATTAACTTCTTCGCTGACTTCTTCCTCCCGTTCGTTTGCAGCTACAACTGCTGCGCCGGTAAGGGCAGCGGCAGCCAGCACCGGCGGCGCGGCGTGCTCAAGTGCCGGCACATCTTCACCAGACGGCAGCTGTTCGTTGCCAATCGTATCCGCAAACACAGGCTGACGCGGGATATCCACCACGTGTCCGCTTACCACCAGATCCGTGTAGGCGATACGCTCGCGGTCAATTTTTTCCTGCAGGTCGCGGTAATGCATCCGCACCTTCGACATCAGCGATTCAACCTGTTTCGCGTCAGCATCTTTGACATCAAAGCGGTGACGAATCAGGTCGTGTTTGTACTGTAGTGCAAGCCGCTCATTTTTGTTGGATGCGAGCTTGGCCTCCGCCTCTTTCTTTGCGGTAACAGCAATCAACACGTCGCTGCCCTGGAATCGATTCTGGCGGAGGTCATCCGAGATGTTCTCCAGCTGACGCGCGATTTCTGTGCCATCGCGCTCGTTGAATTCCAGTTCGTTTTCAACTTCAAGCAGTTCAATTTTAACCGCATTCACTTCGTTCATCGCCTGCTCGTAATCCTGCTCAACGGGATCCATCATGCGCTTGAGCTCCGCTTTTTCTTCTTCAAGCTGCTCAATTTTCATTTTGAACAGGTTGTAGATTTTGCGGCTGTCGCGGCGTTTGATGTCTTCATTGCGCACCACGCTGTACGTGTTCACGCACCAGTCTTCGAAGCGGAGTGGACTCATCTGCGTTTGTCCGTTCACGCTCTGCTCAGGCTCGGCAATCCATTTATTGAGGTGGCCGGCGAGGTATTCGCGGTACAGGTCCTGCAGCTTTTCATTGTAGTAAATCCGAACACTGCGCGGCTGGAAGAGCTTCAGCAATACCAGCGCGGCAAAAATGAACGCGAGGAATGCAGTAATCGCGGTTTTAGCCGTCTGGTACTCCTGGTTCTCCATCAAGCCGGCCAACACCGCTTCGCGGGTGCGTACACCGTCGTCGACCAGATCGACATTGTATACATCGGCAAACTCATCGACGGTCAAAGACTGGACGGTTTGCGCCATCACGGCTTTGTCCTGCAATAATGTTGCGCGTTCGTCCTGCAAACGGTTGATATTCTGCTGCATGGCGCGGGTTACGGGTCCAAATCCGTAGTTACCGGAAGATCCGTTGCCGGCGGTCTCCTGGATCAGCTCAGCTTCGCGCACGAGAATCATGGAGTCAACGGCAGCAATTTCTTCGTCTTTCGCGATCATCATAGAGTCGCTCACCATCGAGACGGTTGCCATGTTGCGGCGATTAATTTCGTTGTCTATGTCCTGCTTGAACACAATCTGGGCGAGGAATGGCGCAGAAATGCTCAACGACACAAATACAATGGCCACACGGCCCAACATCCCGATCCCAAGCCGGGTATTGTCTACCCAGCGATCCGTTTCTTTTTTGAGGATGATTTTGTCGTAGTAAGAGCGAGAGAGGTCCAGCGTTACAAAGCTCACGTCGATCACCCAGATGATGAGAAACATGAACACAAAAGTGATGGCCGCTGCGATGTAGCCCAGCGTTGCTTTGCCAAAAAGAGAGCCGAGGTAGCCCCATGCAATGGCTTCAGAGGTGGCCATAACAAGGATTACGAGGTGGATACAGATGATCCAGTAGTTGGCCCCCGGAGTGAGGAGGTTGTTCTTGTAGGGTTTAATCGAAAACAGGTTATTGCGACCCTGGCTTTCAAAACCGGTGCGCGGCAGCGCTGCTTGCGTTTCCATTGGGAGATTGGTTTTCTGTTAATGGAGTCGCCTGTCCGGGTGAGGGCTACAGGCGTTGTGCAGCTATATTCTGAGCCGGTTTATTTTTTTGCCGGTGGGGGCTTGCGAGTGCAGAGTTGCGAGTGCAGAGTTGCGAGTGCAGAGTTGCGAGTGCAGAGTTGCGAGTGGCCACACCCCACCACACACGTCATCCCGGACTTGATCCGGGAACCACAGGTATGGTGCAGTTCATCGTATGGCAAGGCACACTGCTCGCCCAGATCCTTCGCAGGGCTCAGGATGAACTGTGTTAAGAATCAAGTATTCAGTTTCATTTTTTCGACATAATCATTGTCGAAGGCAACACCGCTTTTGACTACTGCAAACACCTGTCT
>JBCCIM010000286.1 GCA_039111535.1 Bacteroidota bacterium
CCAAAACTATGGGTACGCAGCAAATTGACATACCGCAAAGTTAACGGTGAAATTTCCAGGTTGTCGAAAAATTGTGTGACAAAATGATTCTGCCAGAACATCATCATTTTTTCAGCGAACGCATTATTGGATAGTTGCACAAAGCTCATGGGCATGAGCTCGGTCTCGAACCACAGAAAGCTGAGTTCACCATACGTTTCTTCGTTGCCTTCCGTCGGAAAGGTATTATACCAGGAAGGATTTGGAGGCAACGGCGTGTTTCGGGCTGCAAGCATGAGTTCATCGACAACCTGGTTGGCCGGCCGACCAACCAGTGCCTGTATCTGTGCTGGTGTAGCGCCAAACTGTGTTCGCCGCAGTAGATGCCGTGCCTGCGATGCTGTAAGCGGATCTGTATTTGTATCAAGGGTTGTTTGTACAGCCAGCGGTTGCAGTACCGGCATAGGCTGTGTATAACCGACTACCTGGGTTTGGGGGTGGCGGCTTCCTGCCTTCCACCTCCGTGTATTGCCTTCAGGGCGAGAACGAGCTTTTGTCATCATAGAAAAAGAAGGGTTGTGAACCCGGCACGAGCAATGATGCAGGGTTCGTGTGCAAATCATCTGCAGCTGTTTTTCTTGCGCTATTATGAATTGCAGGTCGAAAAATCAGCCGTGATCAATAGCAGGAATGCATGACCCGGCAGATACCCTATGACGTTTTCAAAAAAAAGTGGGATAAACCAAAAGCGGCCGCTTCCTCAACGAGAAAGCGACCGCTTTTAGTTATTTTCGATTTTCGAATGCCGATTGAATTTCCTGGGGTCTCCTGAGACCTAAAAAAAGACCAATCGAAAATCGGCAATCGAAAATCGAAAATTCCCTTCTACTTCAGTATGATCTCTCCTTCCTCTTCAATCACGCTGCATGAGACAAGCAGACAAATCGTCTCAAGCGCCTCATCGAGCGCATCGGTGCGTATGCTGCCGCCAATGGGTGTATCAGCGATACCCGGATCAAGTGTAATGTCTCTATCGAACGCGCGTTCTACAGCTTCTACGACTTGCCATAACGGCATTTGATGGAATGAGATCACCCCTTCCATCCAGTTAAAGGCGCCAGCAGAATTAAGAGAATCGAGCCGGCTCAACGCATTGGCAGCCCTTACTACTGCCCCCTCCGAAGCAGCCAACTCTACACTAACCCCGGAAGCATCCGTTGCGCTTAACCGTACGCGGCCTTCTTGCACAGTGACCTGGGTTTGTGCATGCCAGGTGTTCACATTGAATCGGGTACCCAATACCGTGACTTCCGCATTGTTGCTTTCCACCACAAATGGCAAACTGCCTGGCTGTACCTCAAAAAATGCTTCCCCTTCCAATACAACACGCCGCTCATTGCCGTCGAATGCCTCAGGGTACACAAGCCGGCTCCCGCTATTCAGTTGCACAACCGATTGGTCTGCCAACACAATTGAAGTCGTTTCGCCTCGATCAGCAATCAATTGCTCCATCACAGGCGATGTTGGCCGCAGGTACCAGAATAATGCGAGGAGCAGGAGCACAAGGGGGAAAACAATCCGGCCTAACCGCATCGCGCGTGAAGTCTGCCGTTTTACAGCCGGCCGATCTTCCGGCCGCTGCCTTATGCGTGCTGCTACATGCGCCCAACCTGCCTCATAGTCGGGCTCTGGTGGTGGACTTGTTGCACTACTGAGCGACCAGGCCTCATACAATTGCTCGTACTGCGCACGGTTCTCGGGCGATGCATCGAGCCAACGGTCGAGTAACAGCTGCTCCTCTACGTCCAATTGACCCTCAATTTTCTTGAGCATCAGTAGGTCATATGTTGCTTGTTCGTCAGCCATTACCGGAAAGACATTTTTAGATTAAACGCCGGCGTAAACCCGGGGGTCAGATAATTGATCGCCAGCGCCGGTGGCGTATCTCCCCTGTAATTGCGCCGCCATACATTGCGATGGTTGTATACATTATAAAACGTAACGCCGGCTTCAAGTAAAGTACGACGCAACAACATCGTACGCTGCACAGAAAGGTCCAATCGATGCAGCGAAGCCAACCGCTCTCCATTGGCAGGGCCCGAAACCAGGATCTCATCAAACGTAAGTTCTTCTTCTTGAAATTCCGGTACGCGTTCTTCGAAAACAACCGTATACGGTGTCCCTGAACCATAACGCCAGTTTGCACTGATTTGCCAGGGACCGTTGCCATACACAAGCGCAAGCGCTGTTTTGTGTCGATGGTCCTGGTTGGTAGGATACCAGCCGCCCTCGCGGATCTCTTCTGACTGGCGCTCGGAGCGGGTAAATGAATAGCTCAGCCATCCCTGAAAGGGCCCGCTTTTTTTCATGAAGTGCACATCCAGGCCTTCCTGTTGCCCGCGGGCATCGAGGATTTCGTTTTCACTCAATTCCGGGTTACCAGATAGGTTGGGGAGGTATTCATATATTGAGGACAGGTTATAGCGATATACTTCTACGTCAAGCGCATGATCAAAATTCTCATACCTGAAGCCTGCGATGTACTGGTTTGCCCGCGCCGGCGGATTCTCTTCTTCAGACAGAATCCAGAATTGTGCATTTGCACGCAAAAAGTCGAGCTGGTCCAATCGATCCATAAACTGATGATTGATGCCCCACGCCCCTTTTAAGATCAGGTGTTGCAGCACCTTATACTCAAGCGAGGCCCGGGGCTCAACGTAGAATACATCGGTAAGGGAATAGTGAGACAGCCGCAAGCCTGTATGGACATTGAGCCGGCGTTCGGAGCGCCATTCATGCTGCAGGTAGCCTCCCTTGGTAACAGCTTTCTGCTCTTCAAATTCGCGTTCTCCGTCGAGCGACGCCAGGCTAAATCCTACTTTTAACTGCTGATACCACAGGCCGGCATGTACCGTGCTGCCAGATCCATACGTGCGTTGATGGTTAGCCCTGAATTCCAGGTCGTTTAGCCGGTTGGTAACGCGTTCATCAAACGCTTCTGAGGCAATAAAAGGTTGGGGTTGCGAGGCATAGAAAAAGGCATTTTCAAACCGCGTTGTTGCCCATTCCAGCGTTGTGCGTTGTGTATTTGACCAGGCATGCGTCAGCCGGCTAGAAGCTCCAGTGGTAATAATCTCCGTCCCTTCTTGTTCGTCAAAACGAATTGTTATTTCGTCATTCCCGCTTTCACTTTCATTATCGGTGTCATTCTCGGGGTCATTCTCTTCGTCTATATCCTCCATATCAATCGTCTCTATACCCGAGAAGAAGTAGTTCACTTCGTCGTTGCTTAGATAAAACGTAGCGTCGATGCTTGTGCCTCTCCCTATCCCCTGTGTTGCATGCATAAAGAGATCCTGGTACGTAAGCCGGTTGGGAGACGCATCTGCTTCTGTCACGCCCCCCTCTTCGCTAAATTGCCCAAGAGACGCCCCAAGGAATCGCCTATAAAAAGGCGTTTGAATCAGATTAGCAAACGACTGGCGACCAATAATCTGTACGGCGCCCTGTGATGAAAACGGTACGTTCACGTGCAGGCCTGTGTGCAGGCTGGTCAGGTTGGCAGTTGCTTCAAATTCATTAGAAGGCTGCGTACTTCCCATATCCAGAATCCCACTCGTACGCCCGCCATACATGGCCGGGTAAGCGCCTTTGAACAGGTCCACGTCTCCTATAACAGACTCAGGCAACGCGCTGGTAAACCCAAAAAAGTGGTGGGTATGGTATAAATTGATGCCGTTTAACCTGACAAGATGCTGATACGGCGTCCCTCCGCGAATCATAAGCTGTGCCCGACCGTCGTTACCGCCACTCACGCCAGGCAGCAACTGTAACGCCCGGATCATCCGATCGTCAGTTGCACTCGGCACCCATTGCAGGTTGCTGGGAATCATTTTATACGCACTCGCAGCCGGCTGGCCAATTTCAGCCTGCAAACGGCTGGCTACAACACTCACTTCCGCCAAATTGATAGGGGTCTGTGCCAACTGTACATGCATTTGCTGATCGGTTCCAATATCATCACCCGGAATAAGCACGGGATAATAACCGACGTATTGAACCACCAGGGTATCTTTTTGTAGCGCGCGAAGCCACTCAGGATTCAGGGTAAAAGTACCAGCATGATCGGAGATTTGTCCCAATCGCTGCTGCTTCAGATAAATGGTAGCGCCAGCAAGGGCAAATCCGCGTTCCGCATCCTGCACCCGCCCTGGCACAGCCCGCAGTGACGGCGTTTCATCTGCTTTCCGTTCAACTTTAATCACTACAAACTGGCGCGCTGCAACCTTGTGTACGCGCATAGGAAAGTCCCGGATCAACGCATTGAGCAGATCCTGGATGCCGGTCGCTTCAAACGAAGCCGTAACCTGGGCTTCGTAGAGCGCCGGATCACTAAACGCAATGCTCACGCCGGCTGCCTGCTCAACCTTGCGAAATGCATCAACCAGGGTGACTTCGTCAAACGATATACTTAAAGGCTCACTTTTTACCATGCCTTGCGCCCACACCATTTGCGGTACTAATGAAAACAACAGCACAATCAAACAGGACACAATTAAACTATGTAATCCCGGCAGCCAGCAAAAAAGCCGGCGTGCAGGACAGCATACCCCGCCCGGTATTATAAATGCGCAAGTTTCAGAATCACCTATCATATCAGCAAAAAAGGATTAAGATGAGTGTTCTGAGATATTGGAGGGCATGCTTCAGGCGCTTTAACGCCTTGCTCATTCTGCTTTCCACTGTTTTAATGGATACTTGCTGCAACTGCGCAATCTCTCTGTAGGTCAGCTGATCATATCGGTGGAGCACAAATACGTGGCGCTGATTTTCTGGCAAAGCCTGGATTGCAGCATCAATGGCAGCCCGGGTATCAAAATCAGTTATGGGGAGCGCATACGAGATTGAGGAAGCTTTCTCTTCTTTTGCATGGGCATCCCGCACCTTCTTTTTCCGGAGATGCATGTTGATCTCGTTGCCGGCAACCGTAAACAGGTAGGCCTTGATAGACTTGTCGACGCGGATCCGGTGGCGATTGGACCATACCTTTACAAACACATCTTGCGCCATATCTTCTGCCCCTGCTTCATCCATGCCGCGGTAACAGAAAAATCGATAGAGCATTCCGTAATAGCGATCGAACAAAACCCGAAATGCCGACTCATCCCCGCCCTGCACAAGCTCGAACAACTCTTTATCGCTGAGACTAGTAGACATGAACCGTAATTGACGCTATGCTTTTATGAGCGGGCTACAAACTTAATACACGTAGCGTGCTTATGCACACGTATTTTATTGGTTCAAGAATTATACCTCAATCGAAGATGTCTTTTTGCAAATAGCAATTTGCAGAGAACATGGGGGATGTTAAAACGGCGTTCGATATGGGCATCTTATCTTGCCACAACTACCTTTTGCACTGCCGTTTGATCAGGCGTGGTGATTCTCAAGAAATACAATCCGGCCGGCGCCTGACTGGCATCCCATTTTATCGTGTGCGTGCCTGCTGGATACATCCCGTCTACTAAAACTTCCATCTGTTGCCCCAGGATGTTGTATATGGCTATGTTCACCATCTGCGATTTTGGCAGCGTTAAGGTCGATGACACATGGGTATTGGCGGGATTGGGAAACGGAGATGTAAGCGTTGAGACCTCACCCCGTGGCTGCTCATCTTCAACCGATACATCCGCCAGGTCAAAACTCCAATAGCCAATAAAGTTCGAGGGAAACCCGCCGACGTACGAAGAATATCCCCCGATATAAATCCCTTTGGTAGTTATCTCGATAGCCTTTACTTCCCATCGTGAGCCCCAAAACG
>JBCCIM010000287.1 GCA_039111535.1 Bacteroidota bacterium
CTCAGTCCACGAGGTGCCATCAAAGTCAAAGACATAGGCGGAGCCTGAATCGTTGGCGTTATCGTCGTCCAGAACTGCCCCGATGAGTGCGCGGTCCCCGGAGAGCGATACCGACCAACCAAAACCGTCAAATTCAGCGCCATCGGATGCGGTGAGCTTTTCCGTCTCAGTCCACGAGCTGCCATCAAAGTCAAAGACATAGGCGGAGCCTGAACTGAAGCCGTTATCGTCGTCCCCCAATACCCCGATGAGTGCGCGGTCCCCGGAGAGCGATACCGAGTAACCAAAAAAGTCACTTCCAGCGCCATCGGATGCGGTGAGCTTCTCCGTTTCATTTAAGGCGGCCGAGATGGCTTCAGTCAGCGAAGCTGATTCAGTAGCCCCCCCCCTGAGACTCCAGGAAGTCCTGAAATTCGTCCACAGACAGCCAGACCATGGAGTCAGCTTCTGCGTCGTACCAGGGGATCACCTCATCGGCGGACTGCGCCTGGGCCGGGATGGTGTATAGAAATGCCAGAAAGAAAGCTAGTATTAATCGCATGCGGATTTTTCTTGTTCGTTTACCTAGGCACCAGAGTAGAGCCTTTCAGAAGTGCAGATTACTGTATCTATAATTTACCTTTATAAGCCGCGTGAGAAATAGGATACGGGCAAATGGATACAGTCTTAACAGAAAGCATAGCCAAAACCCATAGGGAATCTATTACCTGCCAGCACTACAAACCACTACAGCAGGCCGGTTTTCCCCTGTATCTTTTTGGCCGCAACTGCGCAATAATTCGCTTCAAAGTAGGCAATATCCCCCCTCTCTTGCATCTCAGAGTCGTCGCTATTTCGCTGCGTGTGCGCTTTTGCGCAATAGAAATGGCAAAATAGTACCGTTTTTCTTTCGAATCTCTACCCTTAAAACAACCGCGTTACCTACAAACGCTTTCGATATGCCGTACCATTTTACGTGCTTCTGAGCGCTGCACTTTTATGGCACCCCCTGTGTCTACCCAAGGCGCTCAATAGCCAGCAGAGACAGATCGTCATCAAACGGGCGGTCATTTGACCATGCGTGCAGTTCGTCTAGAATGCCATCCATTGATTCTTTAAGTGGCATGGTGTGGGTGCGCCGGGTATAATCCAACAGCCGTTCACCTGAATACATTTCGCCCTCTGTATTTGCACACTCAGAGATGCCATCTGTGTACAAAATGAGCCGGCCGCCTTTCTGAAGGCGCATGGAGACATTGTCAAAGTCGATCTCTGGCATCCACCCAATCGGAAATCCACCTTCACCAATGAGCTGTCCCTGTCCAGCAGGATCAAGTACAATAGGTGAAGGATGACCAGCCTGCGCGACCTGGAACTCGCCCGTATGGATATTCAAGACGCCGTATACAATCGTAAAGTATTGCGACGTTTCCTCATCCAATTGAAACCGGGTGTTAAGTTCGCGCAGTACGTCACCCGTTGTCTGTATTTTCCGTGTTTTGGAATTGATTACAGGATTCACTTCCCAGGAATTCGAAGCTAGCATTTTGCTAACGGTAACGGTAAGCAGCGCAGAGGGCACCCCATGACCGGACACGTCGAGGAGGTAGAAAATGATATGGTCATCGTCCATTTGCGTAACGTTGAAGATATCACCCGACACAACAGAATGTGGCTGATACATCCATTCGATTCGGTAGTCACCAATGGTCATACTTGGTGGCGGGAGCAGGCTGCGTTGCAGGGCTGCGCCGGCTTCGAGGTCGCGCTGGATTTCGAGACGGGCTTCTTCAAGCTTGCGATTGGCTTCGCGTAACTTGGTATTTCGGGCTGCCAGATCTTGCTCGAGGTGTACGATACGCTCACCTGCGCGAATTCTTGCCCGGAGGACGTCAAAATCAACAGGCTTGCTTACAAAATCATCTGCGCCGGCTTCGAATGCCGTGACGAGGTCTGCGCTTTCAGTTTTTGAAGTAAGCAGAATGGTGTAGACATAGGCCCTGCTGTCGAGGTCCCTGATTTTCTGACACAACTCCACACCATTCATGTTGGGCATCAACCAGTCGCTTATCACACAATCGACCCGGTGGTCCTGGATATATTCCCAGGCTTCCTGGCCGTCTTCTGCAAGTTGCACGGTGTGCCCCCAATCCTTCAGCACCCTGTTAAGCAAGGTGCGTACAAGCCGATCATCATCAGCTACCAAAATCCGCATAAGCGTATAAGAGCGAGGCTTAATCCTAATACAGCGGTGTTGCGGCATGCAACACATTCTGTTGTTATATCGGCCGCTCAAACCGGTGCATTAAACGAATTCAGTTTTGTTTTTTCAACAAAAGTTGTAGCAGTCAGGTCTGTTACACGCCTCCCAAATATGCGCCCGCCATTTTGTAAAACGAGATCAGGAAAACACAACAACGCCATCGAGCACGGTGCCATCCTCAATGTGTTTGGGCTGGTCAGCATTGTTGGTGATTGTCACATTGCCTCGGCACACTATGTTTTTCCCAAAACGTACATCACCTACCACTTCGAGTCGCTGGCAGTCTTTCAATGAGGGCGAGCCATGCGGAAATTTCTCGGCCAGCGCATCGACCGTTTTGTAATGCGTGCGGTCCAGGTTAATCGCACACGGACGGCCTTCACGTTCCGGGATCAGCGCCAGTGTAAAGTCTTTATTCATCTGGTATGCATCCGAACGCACGGCCAACAATTCATTCGTTGTTTTTACAGGCGCAAACCGTGTCCTCGGGACGCGCACTGCACCGGCGCCCTCAAAGACGGCAATAGCTGCACCCATGGCTGTTTCCAACTGATAAACGGGCGTAGATCCACCATCTCGCGGGTCTACTGTTTTGCTATTTCTGATCATGGGCAGGCCCAGGATACCCTCTGTCTTTTCGATCAGCGCAGCAAGTGCTTCCAGATTGATCCACAGGTTATTCGTGTTGAAGTAGCGATGTTTATCGATATTCTGGAAATGACCGGTATCATCAGCCGGACACTGCGCTGATTCGCGCAACAGAAATCCGCCTGACGGATCTACTGCAAGATGCCCCCCTTTGCGATCAGCCGCGGTTCTATCAGCAACCTCCATCAGGAATGGCAAATTGTGTTTTGCAAAATACCCCAGCAACAGCGGGTCGATAACCGCACCCAGGTTGTCACTATTGGATACAAACACGTATTTGATGCCGGCGTTGCGAAGTTCGGCCAGCATGCCGGTGGTCACCATCGCAATATAGAGGTCGCCGTGCCCTGGCGGACACCACTCAAGCGCAACATCAGTCGGCCAACGCACAGGCTCAAGCGTTTCCTGGTTGACTTTGGGAATTTTGTGCTGGATAAAATCCAATGGCACCGCTCGCTTCAAATCTGGGTAATCTGCAATTTTGTCCCGCGAATCATCAGCCGTTGAGAAACTGTTCATGAGCAAAAGTGACACATCCCAGTGGATGGCTTGCTGTGCAATCACATCCAGGAAAGTCTGCTCTTCTCGAACAGCCAGTAGCGACTTGGCCCGTTTCAGGCCCATGCTAGTCCCAAGTCCACCGTTCAGTTTAAGCATTGCTGTATGGGCAAGCTCACGTTCTCCAGCAGCACGATACGTTGAGGCCAGCTTCTCATAATCGGGTATATCCTGCGCCGGCTCAATTGACGATTCTGCAATCATGCCGGTCTCACCACGAACCAGCTGCTGGTAGTAATAGGCAAAAGAGCGTGCAGCAAGATCGGGCATCCCCTCCTCTTTCATGCGATCCAAAAATGCATCCAGATGCGTAAGCGTGGCGTCCATATACTCAAATACTAAATTTTTACTGGAAGGCTAGAGAAGTGGGTACGTGCCTTTCAGGATTATCAAATGCACTAACCGGTCGTTGCCCGACCCGTTTCATCCTGAAAAAACTTGATGCAATAGTATAGGCAGAATACCAATTTTAGCATTACCTTAAATAGAATTAGATGTGAGAAAGCAACGTTCCATCCATCTACCCGAGTTTTGCCGGAAGCCTTTTGACAACCCTGTTACCTTACTTGATATCGCGACGTGCACTGTCCACTTGAGCGAAAAAACACGCAAAGCAGGCTTAACATAACAAGGTGACTGAGACTAAACAGTACGGATAGAAGGGTAAAACCAAAAAAAACATGGTGTAACGGGAAGCAAATACGCAGTTTATGCGTCTCTATATACGCCCTGCAATAGCAGTTATTGCATTGAGATGTATCGTATCAGAGGTGTCATCACCCCAAACGCTAGCAACTCCATCCCATATTTCGTGAAGTAAGTGGTCGCGCGCCTCCACGCGTCCCACTCTATTGGATTTTAAAACAACCAGTTTCCCCATGAAGCATTCCTTCGTGTTTGTATTGATTTTTTCGTTTTTGTTTGTAGGATGTCAGGACAGTAATGGCCGGTTCACCTTGCGCCGAAACAGCCCAGAAGCCGGCACCGAAGCACGCGCAGCCATCGCCCAGATGAGTCCGATTGAGCTTGACCGTTGCCCGGTTGAGATTGACGTCCCCCGGCCTACTGATATTGCCATTTCTTCCACACCGCCCACAGCATCTGCAACAACCAGTTCTGATGACCGAAGCACCTGGCAGGACAAGCTTGCGCAGGTAATGGGGGACGATGGGGCAATTGAAGACGAACCCTTGCCGGCTTCCCGAGCTACAGCATCGGTCAACTCGAACACAGTTGGTGAACGCATCAACCGTATTGATATCAGGAGCCGCAACAGTAGCTATGATCGCGTTGATATTATATCTGGTAACGCAGCGCGTTTGACTACTCGCGGTACAGCTCGCGTAACCCGTGAAGTCCCAGACAGGCGCGGCCGCATCGAGACCGTTACCAATGAAGGCGTTGAGGTGAACCTGGTCTACAACCTCATCAACAGCACCCGCGGTTGGACCTGTAGCAGTGTAAATGCCGACATTATCAGCATTCCTGATGGCACGGACAGCAGTCAATCTGGTAGCCGGTCAAGAAGTGACAAAGACTATAGCAACAGAATTGGCTGGTAGTAACATATTTTGGTACATAAAAGAAGCACCCTGAAATGACATCAGGGTGCTTCTTTTTTTTTATAGGGTAACGGCGCTTGTTATCAATTCCCCAACGACTCCAACACCTGATTCGCGCGCGGTGTGCCGGCTTGCTTCAACAGCGCAATGCCTTCTTCTTCCCGCCCGACCTTAAGGTATACCCTGCCAATATCTTCTGCGACCTTGGGATCATCCGGCGCCAGCTTGTATGCCTCTTCAACATAGGGCACCGCTTCGTCCCACTTGCCCATGCTGTTGCCCAAAATCGAGTAGCCAATGATTCTTCTTGCTTTGACGTACTCGGGGTGGTCTGCCGGCACGCGCTTGTAGTATTCGAGGGCCATTTCATGGTCGCGTTCTAGTAACATCAGACGATCTGCTTCGGTATAAGGATCGTGTGTTAGTTGCGGGAGTTCTGGTAGAAAAGACATCGTCGCCAGCAATTCTTTCAAGGCAACCTCGTCTGGGACATGCTCCTCCTTACTTGCAGATACGCTAACCTTTACAAATGATGCTTCACGACTTATAAATGCCACATAGGCAATAAAATTTGAAGCTTCCGCCCAAAAAAGTTCAACGCCTTGGGGATATGTAGGGATCAGCGCTGGTTTAAAGAGAGGCCGCTTAAAGGGCCACGCTTCTTCCTCTAGCTGTCGGGCTTCGTCGGCATGCGACATCGGAGCACCTCGGCCTTCGAGCCATGTCTCTTTTGTAAGCTCGTGTAGCATGCCATATTTTTCTACA
>JBCCIM010000288.1 GCA_039111535.1 Bacteroidota bacterium
AATGATGTATACAAATTTAATTTTCATTTTAAATGAAATGCTAGAGGTTCGAATTGCTTTAGCAAACGCAACTGCCGGCGCCATGAGAACGAAGTGTGGCCTGGCCGAGGCGTTGTCTGGAATTGCTACAGGACAGACACAATGCAGCAACTAGAAATTGCTTTTTATTGTCCGGGTTTGGAAAGCGTCCTGAAATATGCAAGACGGCACATGATGTGCGTTGTGAAGCCGTCTTTAGTCGGGGAGTGCGGGTAGTACCTGCAACCCGGATAATTGTTCAGTACACTTTGTGACCGGGTGATGAACAATTATTTTGGCTCACTGCTTTGATGCTTCGTAAGCCTTCGTTCGCTCAATTTGTTCTTCAAGATTCCACTCAAAGTCGAACCTGTTTTTGAGGTGTTCTGCAATCGGGCCCAGGCCAATCGCGGCCCTTCTTTTGTCGATATTAACCGGGTCGTAGACGGGCCAGACATTAAAGCTCTTGGATTCCGGGTAGTACTTCATCTGCCCGCCATATAGCTGGAGTTCGCCCCGTTCTGAGGCAATACGATCTTCTGCCCGGGCGAGTAATCTGGGCGGTAATTTGCCGGCTTTGACAGCATCCTGCATCATCGGCAGGTACAGCACGCGGGTCTCTTGCTCCGCGTGCTGGATAACGTTGCAAATGGTAATTATGCCGCGCTCTCCAATTACCGCAGGGTCTGGCCAGCCATACGTGTCGAGCAGGGCGCGCACTTTTTTCTCGTTGATGGCATGGTTTCGCTTGTACTCGGCTTGCGCGGCTGCAGCTTCTTCCGACTCAACCCCAAACTGTTTCATCAAGGCGTCTCTACGGCGTATCGGTTCTTGCTCGGTCGTGTTGATGGTGTCAAGCATGGCAATAAGGTATGCCGGCTCGAGAGGAGGAGGGGGGGACGTTGTTTGTCCGTGTGCAATGGACAACGGGGCAAAGATGAGAAAGAGGAATAGCACGCGTTGCATATAAGGTAGGCGAGTGAGATGTTGGGGTATGCTTCCATTAAGACTCAGCGTGTCATGAGAAGTTGTCTGCAATTTACGTCGACGAAAAGGGGCGCCGGCAAAACAGGGTGGACGCAACAAAATGCCAATACAGTTGACGAGAAGCCTTTTCGTACATGTAAATCAATTCTAATGAAACCACAATAGTAAGGCCCACGAAGTTTCTGTCTACCCTGCGCTGATGTTTTTTTCTACAAAGCTTGCGTCACGCATCCTGGTCCAGCACAATCTCAACCAACGATTCAACAATTCCTATATCGTCCCTTCTACGAAGTACATACTCAACAACACTAAATCCTGCGATGTCGCATGTTTTTGTAATGGAGTACAACAATTTTTTCAGCATTGCAACGCTAATCCCACCCGTAGTTGGCACCAGAAGACTCGGGAATTCGGCTGGGTTCAGGATGTCCAGATCTAAGTGAACATACACATGGTTGTAGTTGCGCGCGGCTATGGCATCAGTCAATCTGCCGGCTGCGGATAGCTCCTGCGGAGGTAGCAGCAACAGGTTGTTTTCCTCAATAAATGTGTTCTCGGCCGGGTCAAGGTCGCGTGTGCCGACGAGGATTACCTGATCCGGTTGCAAGGTTGAAAACGCCTGCTCCAGCACTTCTGGGTGGCCCTCGCCGAGTAGCGTGCGGAGGGGCATCCCATGCAAGTGACCGCTTGGACTCGAAGCCGGCGTATTGAGATCTCCATGCGCATCAAACCACAGCACACAGAGGTCGCCTTTGTACTTCTTGTTTAGATAGGAAACGGGTGCAATTTCTGTGGCGCATGTGCCGCCGATCATAAAAGTTTTGTCGGGTTGTTTAGCTTCGAGTAAATTGCACATGCTGCGTAACATGTCAAGGTTTGGGTCAAGGCCAAGCACGCCGGCTTTTGCCGTCAAAGGAGTTGTTTGGGAGACCTCAATCCCCGAAAATGCGAATCTCGGGGAAAGCGCCTCCGCAAGTGCGAGCGCACCGGTATGGGCAGCCATCGACTCACCATATCCCTGCCAGTCGGGGAAGAGTATATTTAGTCGTTTTTTATCTTCTCTGGACATGCTTTTATAGCGCTTATTCGTGGAAGGCACTGATTTCGGTGACGTGCAGGCCAGGATTGGCGCTGTTGAAAAGCAGGTTTAGTTTGAGAAATCTGACTTCGGAAGGCACTATGGTATGGGTGTATCCTGCAAGGGTCGTCTTTTCCGTATTCTGGCTGAAGTCAACCAGCTGCGTCCACGTTGAACCATCGACCGAGCCGTCGATCGTGTATTGGTAATATCTGTAGTTGTCCCAGTAATTGTAGACTTTCAGGCGAGAGATCTGCTCAGGTTTTTCGAGATCAATTTCAATCCACACGTCCTCACCCACATGGCCTTCCCAGTGCTCCCAAAGCGTGATGCGCCCATTGTTGGTCAGTTCAGCGAGCCCGGGGCGGATGTTGTCCGTTGAGGCGATGGCCGGTTTGCCTGTTGTCAGGCTGGCATCGTTGATAATCTGGAAATAGGTCTGGCTAAACCCGCTTCCGATGGGGGTACCGTCCCGCTGTATGAGTTGGGCGCGTACTGATGTGCTTTGCTTTATGGTGAGGGGAGTAGCGTAGACAGGAGAGGTAGGGTTTGGGGCAGAGCCATCAAGTGTATACCTGAGGTCTGCATCAGGAAGGTTTGCGTGCAGGCTCAAGGTAAGGCTGTCTTCAAACCGGTGTTTCTCCCAACTGCCGTGAGGGAGTTGCTTCCATAGACCCGCAGCCGATGCTGTGATGGGGCTGTAGAAGTAGCGCTGATGAAAAGGCAACCCAACTGCTTCATCCTGCGCATTAAACGCCTGAATTTTAACCGTGGTGGTTTCATTAAACGTTAAGTCATCCAGCCAAACAGATGACGCCGACGTGACGGCTGTCCCATCGAGGGTGTGACGGAGGATAAGGTCGGGATATATAGCCGTAGCTGAGAGCGTGAGGGCTTGGTCGAATTGCAGGTGTTCATAGAAATTACCTTCATCAAGCGCGGGATAAGATCTGCCTTTTACGTTTACACCAAAGGGATGCAGTAGTCTGGTCAGCTGTGCATCGGTATGGGTGAGTGCGCCTTCGAATTGTGATAGCGTGCCTGCACCGCCTTCCCATAAATGTGAAGCCATCGCCGGCAACCGTTTACGCAGCCGGGGGAGTTGGTTAATCTGGTTTTGCTCCCACGCGCACATGGTTGCTCCAAGGATACGATTGGTAGGCTGTACTTCGGTACCGAGGAATTTGTCTTTGGTATTGGTCCAGCTTTCCCAGCGCTGCAAATTCCACTGGGTATAGATGTAGGCGGGATCCCACTTGCGGTTATTGACCACGTAGAGCGGCTTGAAGGTTGCATTGACAACGGGGTAGCCGGCATCAATCAGGCGCTGCGGATCGTAGTACTGTGATTCCCAGAGCATTACAACCATGTCTTTGGGGATTTCTATTTCACCAGCCTCAGTAAAGCCGGCCCAGAGCAGCGTTTGCCGGCCCTGTGCGCGTACCATGTCGTTCAGCCGGGCGAGGAAATGTCTGAATAATTCATCCACATTGGGTATGCCATGCTGTTGCATGTATGCCTGGGTCTCGGGATCCTCGTCCATGCCGGCAAAGAAGGCTTCATCTCCGCCTATATGGATATAGGGCGTGTGCGGGAACGCTGCGGCAAGTTCTTCAATGAGGATGTTTAGCGCTGCGTAGGTCGCTTCACGCCCCATCGTGATTGTGTAGCTGTTTTGGCGCGGATCTCCAATGCCAAATACCGAGGGCATGTTGCTTACAAGCTGTGTGGCATGCCCTGGGACATCCAGTTCAGGGACAAGGATAACGCCCCGTTCCTGCGCATAGGCATTCAATTCTTCGAGCTCTTCAAGGGTGTAGTGCCGGCCTTCGGTAGCCAGTTGAGGGAATGCTGTAGATGGAAAGGTGAACGACTGATCGTCGGTGAGATGCAAATGGAGATAGTTGATTTTGTACCATTTGCAGAGGGTTATTAACGACTTGATTGTGCTTACGTCATGCCAACTCCTTGCCAGGTCGATCATCAAGCTTCGGTAAGGCGTGGCCGGTCTATCTTGTATCCTGATTTTGGGAAGGGTAGCGTTGGTGTCCATGAGTTGAAGAAGAGTCACAAGCCCCATAGAGACACCGGCGTAACTTGCACCTCTAACGGACACGTCTTCTCCTATCTCAATTTCATAAGCTTCCGTAATATTTGATTCTCCAGCCATCGATGCATCAACATCGAGGGTTATCGTCACTGAGGGCGTTGATTGTATGTTGTTGATGCCAGTAAGGAGGTAAAAGTCCGCTTCAAAAATACCTGGCAGAGGGGCAAGAGAAGGCGCTTTAATTTCAAAGGAGACACCATCGCGCAAGTTCAGCCGACCTGATTGTTGCTCAACTGATGATGCTACTGTGGGTAAAAGAGGTAACTGCTCCGTGGTTGGGGGCGAACAGGATGAAGTCGCTAAAATATAGAGGACAAGATAAACCTGTTTGAACCGCATCAAGGTGACCTGACAAGTGCAAAAGAAAACGTGGGTTGCCTAAGCTACTGCTTGTGTTGTCATCGGGCAAGCAGGCTGTGTTTCAGGACTACACCGCCGTGCATTAATCATAGCTACTGGTAATAGGCTTTTGCTTCAGCCAGTATTAGTTTGATGAAAGCTTTTTTGCCATCGCCATAGGCCTTGCGGTCACCGGCTACTGTTGCAATCAACTGCTGTTTTAGTATAACATATTGCGCCGCCATTTCCGGGAACGCAAGGAGGTAATTTCTGAATAGTAGTTGGTTTTGCCAGTTGTCGCAGTAGGGCAGCATCATGTGTACGTGATGGGTAATCGGGTCGCCTTTTGCAAACAGGTGCCGGCCCGGGATGCCTTGTTCACCGCGGCAAACGTACCCGTGTTTGGGCAATACCTGTTCAGCAAGTGAAACACTTTCCAGCGATCCCGTCTGTATTGCAATGTCGAGAATAGGTTTGGCAATCATGCCGGGAATGGATGTGCTGCCCACATGCTGGATGTCAATAATGGCAGGGCCCAGTAGTTCACGTAATAGCGCACTTTCCAATGTATATAGGTCGGACCAGGCCGGCGTATAAGGAGAGAGGCTGAGTATACCGCGTTTTAAGCCCAGCATACGGCTTGGCTGCACGGGTTATGCATCAGTAGCTTCGCTGGGCGAGTCTGGTTCAAATTGCTGTATTCGGGTCCGAATGTCTTTGTAGGAAATATCCCGTGCGCACACCCGTTCAAAGTGATCGCGTGCTTGCGCTGTGTTGCCCTCAGATTCATGCAATAACCCCAGGCGATAGTGTATGTCCACCAGGGTATCGGTTAGGGTTGGCTTGTGTAGCGGTGCACGGTTCAGGGCATCAATGGCCAGGTCAGGTTTGCCGTTGGCTTCGTACGCATCAGCAAGCTTTAGCAGCGTTGTTGGTTCATACGGTGCTACATCGAGCAAACGTTGTGCGTGATAAACAGCGCCTTCCGGTTCATCCATCGCGATAAAGGTGTCTACCAGCGCAGCTTCAACTTCAGCCATGCCCGGCACACGTTCAGAAACTAGCGAGAGTGCTTCTGCACCTTCCTCTAGACGATTTAGTCGTTTTAATAAAAAACCGAGCCAGTACAACGCATCATTGTTTGATGGGTCCAGGTAATGGGCGTCTTTGAGCAGCTTGAGCGCAACACCATTTTGACCTTTTTCAATAGATTTGATGG
>JBCCIM010000289.1 GCA_039111535.1 Bacteroidota bacterium
CTGGAGACCACGCTCGCACGGATTTCAAGACTTGGGTATGATTACATCGAAATCCAGGGAGAACCCGGGATGTACGATACAAAGGAAGTAAATGCACTCCTCAAAAAGTATAATATCGCGTGCTTTGGCTCCGTGACGCTCATGCTGGAGCAACGAAATTTGCTCGCAAAAGACGAAGCGCAACGTGCCATGTCTGTTGATTATGTTAAAAGCATCATCACGATGGTCAAAGAATTGGGCGGACAAATGGTGTCGGTTGTGCCTGGCACGGTTGGCAAAATCATCCCTGACGGAACCCCTGAGCAAGAATGGCAATGGGCTATTGAAACCCTACAAGAATGTTATGCGCATTCGGAAGCAGCCGGCGTTAAAATCGGCATAGAGCCCATCAACCGGTTTGAAACCTATTTTATCAACCGAACAGACCAGGCCCTGGCACTGGCCCGCGAAGTAGGCCCCAACTGCGGCGTTTGTCTCGACATTTTCCATATGAATATCGAGGAAGAAAACTATTACGAAGCCATCAAGCGGGCGGGCGACCGCATTGTCAATTTCCATATTGCAGACAACAACCGGAAAGCACCCGGCATGGGCACGCTCGACTGGAAGAAAGTTATCGATACGCTCAAGGCAACCGGATACGACGGCCCCGTTTCTGTTGAATTTGCGGCACCGGTTGACCGGACGCCGGCAAACCCGCATCCGGGCAGCATCGACACAAATCCTGAAGGGTTATCCGATGAGCAGAAAAAATTCCTTGAAGACCACGGCAGCGCAGCTGTAACAGAAGAATTCTATACCTTCCTCACCCAAAAATCCATCGACACGATCCGCCCCCTTTTATGAAAATAGCAGATGTAGCATCCTACTGGCTCAGCGTACCCATTCCGGCGAACAGACAATGGCGTTCGGATTACGGGCACCTCTCCCAGTTTGACATGTGCCTCGTTGTTGTAACAACTGAAGATGGCCGCAAAGGTATGGGAGAAGCCAAAGCAGCAGTTGGTGCCACTGGGGTTTGTGCATCCATTGTTGCGTGCATTGAGCACGAGTTGAAACCTCATCTTATTGGTAAAGACATACACAATATTTCTGAGATTTGGGAAAGGCTCTACAGCGGCTCACGCGATCATTATGCCCTTGCGCGGGGCCGTGTATTTCCTATTCTCGGCAACAGGGGCACAACCATTTCAGCCATGAGCGGCATCGACATGGCGCTCTGGGACCTCAAAGGCCAGGATCTTGGCACCCCTGTTGTATCGTTGCTTGGCGGTGCTTGCCGGCCTACGATGCCGGCGTATGCCAGCGGTGGCTGGGCCGACAAAGACGCCATTGGCGATCAGCTCAAAGGCTACTGCGACAAAGGCTTCGAAGCCGTAAAAATGCGCGTTGGTGTTATGGATGACACGGTAGACGCGAGCATAAAGCGGGTTGAAGCTGCCCGCAAAACCCTCGGGGAAGGCATCAAAATCATGGCCGATGCCCATGGTACGTTTAGCGTACCTGAAGCCAGGCGCTTTTGTAAAGCCATCGAGCCGTACAACCTGTACTGGATGGAAGAACCGGTGAGTCCGGATAACAAACACGGCTGTGCAGATGTGCGTCGCTATACCCATACCCCGATTGCCGCAGGAGAAAGTGAGTTCACCCGCTTTGATTTCAAAGAATTGATCGAAGCTGAAGCGGCAGACGTGCTACAACCGGATGCAGCCATTGTTGGTGGCATTACGGAAGGCATAAAAATCAGTGCATTGGCAAGTACGTACCAACTCGAACTTGCCCCTCATTGCTGGGGCTCAGCCATTTCATTTATGGCCGGCGTACACCTGGCTTTTGCATCACCCAGTGCTGTCATGATTGAGTTCTCACTGGGCGGCAACCCGTTGATGTACCAGCTTTGCAACGAACCGCCCGATGTACAAGACGGAATAGTGAAAGCACCGGAACGCCCTGGCCTTGGCCTTACGCTGAACTGGGACTTTGTTGAACAATATGCAAAACACCCTTAGCGCTGTTTTCCTGTCAGAATCACAAAATTTAACCGCCACTAAAACGAGGTTTTGCTATGTCAAAAATCACAAGCATCAACCATATAACCCTCATTGTTGACAATCTCGAAGAAACCGCGCGCTTCTATGAGAATGAACTGGGCCTCGAACCCCTCGCCGCGTTTGAATTCGATTATCCGGCTGCCTTCTTCAAAATCAATGAAACGCAGCAGTTGCACCTGTCTGAATGGGAGGACGCAACATCGTTCCGCGCCCATGTTGCCTTAAACACGCCCGAGTTCAACCACATCTTTCGCCGCAGTAAGGAGTTGGGCATTATAGATATCAAGCCGTGGGGACGCGTACGCCGGCTGCCTGACGGTGCCATGCAAATGTTCATCCGCGACCCTGCCGGCAACCTCGTAGAAATTGTATCGGGCACCAACGACGACATTGACCCTGCTATTTTTGAAGATGAACTCTATAAAGATGGCATCTATGTGTCCGGGCGTAATGACTTCAGGGGCTACAAAAGTGCAAACGCTACCCTGCACCACGGAGAATAAAACGGCAGACCCAAGACCCGGTGCACAAAAGTGCCGCGAAAAACCATGGCCAACACAAACACCTCCAACGTACTGCTTCTCGAAACCGTAGCAACTGCAGCTGATGCGTTGCTACGGTCGCAGAGCAATGTGATCTTTGCAGCAGCGCCAGATGCCGGCGAAGCGCACATTGAGGGCCGGCCCATACACGCGATTGTCACACGCGGCAAAGGAAAAGTCAACGCCGCACTGATTGATGCGTGCAAAGGCCTTCAGCTGATTGCCCGTTGCGGCGTAGGGCTGGACAATATTGATGTGGCCTACGCCTCTTCAAAAGGTATTAAAGTTGTGAATGCACCGGGCAGCAACTCGGCAACGGTGGCTGAGCATGCGCTTTCACTGATGCTGATGTTACAGCGGCACATGACGAAAGCTACAGCAGCGGTCAAAGCCGGCAACTGGCAATACAGAACCGTGTACGCAGGCGACGATTTGCGGGGCAAAAAACTGGGGATTGCGGGATTTGGCAACATAGGCCAGCGGGTTGCGCGACTGGCTGATGCCTTCGGTATGGACATCCAGTTCTGGGATGTGGCAGAAATTGATACGCCATATACCCAGGTCCCGTTTGATACCCTGATCGCAACGTCTCAGGTGATCACGATTCACCTTCCCCTCCTGGACAGTACGCGGGATCTCTTTTCAAGAGACGTGTTGCGCCGGGCAAAACAGCAGCCTGTATTGATCAATACAGCGCGCGGAGGCCTGGTAAAAGACGCTGATCTGCTCCTTGCACTGGAAGAGGGATGGATTTCCGGGTTTGGCGGTGATGTGCTCGAAATTGGTACTCCCCCACCTGAATACCCATTGCTCAAACTGGACAATGTACTGGTCACCCCGCACAGCGCCAGCCTGACAAAAACAACCTATGCGGAGATGTGCATGATTACGGTGCAGAATGCACTTCGCTTGCTTGCCGGCGAAGCCATTGAAGAACGCTATCTTTTCAACCGTAACTCACTTTAATACCAGTTACTATTATTCAGTAACCTGATATACAACCCCGGTCAGCGGTGGTAGCGACAGGCCGGCAGTCGTTTCAACGGTTTGCGCCTCCAATTCGCGGGTAGCAAACAGCACGTTTAGCGTTTTGCCCGCCAATTCATCCGAAGCATCAATTGTAAGATTCTGCAGCGCGTCACTGCGATTCATAGCAACCACAACCGTCTCATCTTTAAAGTGCCGGGCAAACGCAAAACTGTTAGCCCCATCATCTGCCACCAGCGTGGCCTGGTCACCATATCGCAACACCTCATTGTTCTGGCGCAAGCTGATCACATCCTGGTAATAGGCAAAAATCGACGCGTCAAACGCTACAGCATCCGGTGTCCGCGTACGATTGCGTGGCGCAGCTGTTTGGGTGTCATAAGTCAGGTCTTCCCAAACCATGGGCATGCGATCATCCGGGTCATCCGCCCCCCACATGCCAGCCTCAGTGCCGTAGTAAATCATCGGCGCACCTACCGTTGTCATTTGCATGAGCGCGACAAGTTTCTGAATGTCGCGCTCGCGGGTATTTGGTTTTCTTACGTCGTAGGGTTCATACCACCGAGGCGACACATCGTGGTCATAGTCGTACCGCTCCGGAATGGCATACTGCGGTTTCGCATTGACAATCATGGATGCCAGGCGGTCCGTGTCATGGGAATCAATCAGGTTTTGCATCGCAAATTGCATCGACGCAGGGAAGGCCTGCCGGCGGTTGTCTATGAGTGCCATAAATTCAGAGGCCGGCATCAGGTTGTCAATCAGAAACCCTTTAACCGGGAATGCAAACGCATGGTAATTCATGGTAGCCGAGAACCCGCCGTCTTGCAGGAATTCACTAGCTTCATGCCACACCTCAGACACCGTATACGCGTCCGGATTTAACGTTCGCACATGTGCGTTCCAGTCAGCCCAAAACTTTATCGGTACATCTGGCGCCACATCAAGCCGCCATCCGTCTATTCCATCAACCGGGTCACCGTCGCCGTTCGGATCCATCCAGCGGCTAGTAGCATCAAAGACGTATTGTTTGGGCCCGGGATGCAGGTCGGTGCTATCCGGTGTATCAGCAAACAATGGCAGGGTTTCGACGCCCCACCACCCTTCATAAGAAAACTCGTTTTCTGGCGTTGCCGGGTCGTCGAATGCGTTGATGATGTACCAGTCTTTGTAGGGAGAAGCTTCCTGGTTCTTTCGGATATCATCAAAAGCAAAGAAATCTCGCCCGGTATGATTCCAGACGCCGTCAATGATAACCCGCAGATCTCGTGCATGCGCGCCGGCCACGAGATCGAAAAACAATTGATCCGCAGCCGTCATATGCCACGAAGCCGGGTCGCTGGTTTCCTTCGCCATCAGAGCAAAGTCGCCTGCCGGATCAGGACCAAAGTGTGGATCGATGTGATGAAAAGTATTGCCGTCATACTTGTGCAATGAACGGGCATAAAAAACCGGGTTAAAATAGAGGGTATTGATCCCAAGGGTCTTCAGGTAATCGAGCTTGTCGATCACGCCCTGCAAGTCGCCCCCGTATCGGCGATCAAAGACGCCGTCTTCATAAAAATCTTCTCCACGTTCTTCTTCCCAATTATCGCGCGCATACCAATCGCCGGTCCATGATGAAATTTGCCAGGATACCGGCACATTTTCAGGATACTCCAGCGACGCCCGGTCCGGGTCATTGGAAGGGTCGCCATTTCTAAAACGGGTAGGAAAAATCTGATAAAACACCGCATCAGCAGCCCATTGGGGTGAAGATGGGCTATTTGACGAAACCGCTGCTGGTGGTTGCTCGCAGGCTGCCAAAAGCAGTACAGCAACCATGCTTGCGCCGGCGATAAATTTTCCAGTTTTGACAAATATCATCCGCAGCGTCCCATTTACTTCATTCATATTCAATCGTCTTTTGCACGGCGCTGTAAGTCGTCGTACAGCGTATAGGTTCTAACTTTATGGGCAATTTCCAGTGCGCGTTTAATCCGCGTTGCCTCTCGTTTTGCACTGTTTACGTGGTGCGCGAGTCCGCGGCGTTTGCCCGGAGTGAACGAATAAAAGCGAGCAGCAGCCTCTTCGTCCATCGCCAGCACTTCTTCCAGTTCTTCCCCCAGTTCCACATGATCCGGATCAGGATC
>JBCCIM010000290.1 GCA_039111535.1 Bacteroidota bacterium
CGAGAACATAAACAGCTAAAGCATAAAATATCGACCGACTAACAGTCGGTCATTTCTTAATTCGTTGACTCCCTGAGACCTGAATGGCTCTACACTTGCTTATCGATGATTGGATTTTTCTCCCATCTTTCTGAACAGAAGCCATAAATCATTTAATGAGGCAACGTAGCCTTCTTGAAGGAGCGTCTCAACTGCTTTCCGTTCAGCCATCATATCTTCATCCTCATGCCTCCCCGCGTATTCATTTCCTCTCTTGCAACTGAGCACAAAGACCTGCGCCTTAAAATACATAACAATTTTGGCGATCAGGTCTGGGTTGCAGAGCATACAAGACCCGACCTTTCACAGCGCCGTTTAACAGATCTCGAAATTGTCGATGCATGTGCTGATGCGATCCAGCAAGCAGATTACGTGGTCTGCATTTTTGCCGACCGACGTGGCAGTGCTATTGAGGTAGGCGGCCATCTTGCAAACGCTACCCACTTTGAAACAGAAATTTTTCAGGCCGCCGTCCTGAAAAAAGATATCCGCGTACTCACCACAAAAAACTTTACGCCAGATCCCGCGCTCAAAGAATTGCTAAACATTCTGCGCGGCAACAACGCCATCACCAAATGGTCCGAAGAATTATCTGATGACGATATACTTAAAACAATCGAAAAACTGGTTGGCAACCCGGGCCGGCATCGCTTCAGGAAAATCATCACGCGCTTCCAAGAAGGCTTTTTTGACGCAAGGGGCACCCCGCACAAAGGCGGAGAAATTTTGACGACATTCTTCGCCGGTAACCACCTCGTAAACCCTGCCGTTTCGCCCGATCTCAACATCGTAAAGAAAATCGTTCACTCGTTATCTGAGCAGGAAAACCAACACAAAAAGCTATCGCGTGTATACATTGCCCTACGTGAAATCCTGGCCCGCCCACTGGAAGAAGAATCGCTACTCGCCTTCCGCAATGAGCTCCTCGGGCACTGGGTCTCCGCTGCGTCCTGGTACGGGCTGCATGGCCATATCCGATCCGGTGCGCTCGCCGCAGCGTTGAGCATGGCAGAGGTCCGTGCGCACATGAAAGCAAAGCACCTGCATTTTGATAACGCACAGGTGCTCGCCTATCCTGGTGGCTCGATTGCCAGCGCGCTGTATTCCATAGCCAGGCAGGTAGCCGGCTCTCGTAGAACTACGCTCCTGCAGCAAGCACACCAACATATTGCACATGCCTTAAACGACCCCGCTAACAAACCCGAGAACCTAATTGCAATCAGGGGCAGTGTCAACCGGCTCCGTGGAGCGCTTGACGAAGCTGTTACTGACTACAAAACGGTCCTGCATTTCCGCAAAATTAACGACGCCGGCTTCGAAAAAATTGGCGACGCCCAGTCTGAACTTGGCTTTGGCCTCATCCGTCAGTGGCAAATCCCAAAAGGACGTGATCACATTTTGCACGGCGTCCAGCTTATGCGCAAGGCAAGACCTTCCGGCTTCCTCGTACGTGGATTAAAAAAACTGGCCATTGCACACCTCATCACCGGCCATCCCCTCAAAGCACTCGACGCTTTTAACGAGGCAAAGCGCGTAGCACACGAAGCCAAAATGTTTGATCAGGTGGGATAAAGGATCTCTCAATATAGCTGCTTAATGTGCGCCTCCAGGCCGTAAAAATCGTATATCTCAGGGATATCTTGCCGGCCCTTATTTTTGTTACTTCTCCCAGCAGTTGATGCTGCATCTTAATCGCGTCTTCCCAATCTCATGCTTTGATGTTAAGATAAGCGAGTGCTACCTTTCAAATTCCATATACACCAATCCCGTTTGAGCGTATCATCCTGCGGCCCATGACTGATAATTCTTCAAGACGTATACGGATTTTCCTCTCTTCCCCCAGCGACGTTAAAGCTGAACGCGACGCACTCAAACACCTCATTGAACACGACCTCATGCGGACCCTCGGGGATGACCGGGACCTGTACCTCGAACCCATCATGTGGGAAACGCACACCATCCCCGGCATGGGCAATATCCAGGACAATATTTTTGACCAAATAGGCGGCTTCGATATTTTTGTCGGCTTCTTCTGGCAACGCTTCGGGACACCCACCGGCACGTTCGATTCCGGCTCGGAAGCCGAGTTTCACAAAGCCTACGAAATGTGGCAGCAGGACAACGCGCTACCGGTGCTGATGTACTTCTGCAACCGGCCCTACTTGCCTACTGCAGACAATATCGAGCAGATCACCAAAGTACTCCATTTCAAGCAGGAAATTGGCGACAAAGGCCTGTATTGGGAATACGGAGAAGTAAGCGAACTGAAAGACCTGGTTCGCGTGCACCTGCACAAAGCCATACTACGCCTCCTGGGCGAAGATGATGAAGGCGATATCGAGCCGATGGACCAGGCGTACCGCACCTATCTCGGGCGCCTGCTCCGGCGCTGCCGGCTCCTGCCCCTCGGCGCTTTCGGCTTCGAGCACGGCGCAGAAGACGACGTGACGCTGGATCAGGTGTACATCAACCTGCTCACCACCAGTAAACAGAAAATCGAGAAAGACGGTGAAGAGGAAGAAATTTCGATCACCGCACTCGAAGCCGTTCAAAACACCGAGCGCCTCGTACTGTTGGGCGATCCTGGCTCCGGGAAAAGCACCTTTGTCAAGCAACTGCTGGTAACCGAGGCCAAAAAGGCACTAGACGGAGACGCAAGCGGTCTGCCCGTTTTTGTAACGCTAAGAGCACTTGCACCGCGCCTCGTCAGTGCTGGAAAAAATGCACTGACGCCAGACAAGCGCCGGCACCTGCTCGCCCGCTGTGTATTGGACTACGTGATTGATGACGTGCACGCCCTGCAACTATCAGAGGCAGTTCCTGTGCTCCAGGAGGCGTTCAGGACCGGCGACGTCCAGCTTGTGCTCGATGGCCTCGATGAAGTGCCTTTCGAAGCGCGATCGCTCGTTCGCGAAACCGTGGGCGCCCTCCTTGACCACCACGACCTCAAACGTGTGATTGTTACCTGCCGGATCCGCTCCTACACCGAAGAGAGCCGCATAGAAGGTTTTGATGCGCACACCCTGGCGCCGTTTGACGATGCTCAAATTCAGCAATTCATCGCCGGCTGGTATGACGCCCAGATGCAACTGGGCGCGCTCAAAACATCAGATACAGCCAGGCTGACGACAGACCTTCAGCAAGCGGTAAATACGCAGTACTTGCGTCAGTTAGCCCCAAACCCCATGCTGCTGACTACCATGATTATGGTACACCAGGAAGATAAAGAACTCCCGCGCCAGCGGGTTGTGCTGTATGAAAGGGCTGTAGATATTTTGCTTAGGAAATGGGAAAAAGACAAAGGCCAATTACCGGAAGACATGCAAGAGCTGCTGAGCAGCAAGGAACGCATCCGGCCCATTGTGCAGCGGCTTGCGTTTGAGGCGCACAAGAAAAAAAGAGCCGACGCAGCAGCAGACTTGCCCCGGCATGAAGCCATCCACATCCTGGAGCAGGATGCCTATTTGGGTGACCTTGCGTTTGCCGGGCGTTTTCTGGATTACGTAGATGAACGATCGGGCCTGCTTATTGGCTTAGGGGGATCGCTGGGCAAACCGGCGGCCTACAGTTTCCCTCACCGTACTTTCCAGGAATACCTCGCCGGCTGCTACCTCATAAACAACCCACGCTCTGCAGCACGCGAAATCCGCAAACTTGCCAAAGAAGGAGACTTCTGGAGCGAAGCCGTCCTGCTGGGTGCGCAGGAACTGCTTTTCAACCGGGAAAACCCGTATCAATTGCTCGATAATGCCAACAGCATGATGCCACAAGAGATCACGGATCAGACAAAAGCGCGCGAAGCGCTCTGGTCAGCCCAGATGGCGCATGAGGTGGGACGCGAGGCCGTGCTCCGCGATGAAGAAACCGGGCAGGCGTATCTCGACAACGCGGGGGCTGCGCTTCTGAACAGCTTACACACGGACCTTCCTCCCGTGGAACGCGCAGAAGCCGGCCGCCTCCTCGCGCACCTCGGCGATCCAGATCCCGCGGTGCTGGACATAGACAAAATGCAATTCTGCTACGTGCCGGCAGGGCCGTTCATCATGGGTAGCCCAGAGGATACAGGAGATGATGACGAGCATCCACAGCATACCCTTGATCTGAATTATTCCTACTGGATCGGTCAATCCCCTGTAACGCAGGCGCAATATAAGGGCTTTGTCGAAGCTGGCGGGTATGATCAAAAGGAGTGGTGGACAGCAAAGGGCTGGCAGGAAAAAGAAGGAAGAGACTGGACAGGACAAGAAATATATGGTAACCGGTTTAACTTACCCAACCATCCCGTAGTAGGGGTTTCATGGTACGAAGCATACGCTTTTACCCAATGGCTGACAGCCCGTTGGCGCAGCAGAGGATTCCTGGAAAAAGAAGGATTGGTACAACTGCCCAATGAACCAGAGTGGGAGAAAGCTGCGCGCGGCGGCATCGATGTACCATCAGCACCTCTTCTAGCATCGCTTGATGATTTGCCGCAGCCCGAGCAGATGCCATTAGTCAAAAACAATCTCACGGGAAAGCAATATCACTGGGGTAATACATTCGATGCCGCAAATTTGAACATGGGTGACACGGGAATAGGAAGCACAACACGCGCTGGATGTTTTCCTGCTTGCGCCTCGTGTTACGGTACGCACGACATGAGCGGCAATGTGTGGGAATGGATGCGAAACAAATCTTTCCCTTCCTACCCCTACCCCCTTACTGAACGAGACTGGGAAGCTCCAGGAGGAGATGATATCCGTGTTGTTCGCGGCGGCTCGTGGATCAATAGCGGTAACCTCGTCCGTTGCGCGTACCGGGGCAACAACCTTCCGTTCAACCGCCTCTACGACTGGGGTTTTCGTGTTATTGCGCTCCCTAAAGGCGGTGGGGCTACAGCGGGCGAAGGCTAAAGCGCTACGGCGCAAGAATTGCAGTAGGTCCCGGCTCTTTTCTCTTTGAATTGGTTCTTTAAAAGCACTGGTATTAAAGATTAGCCCAAAAGGAGGACAGAGCCGCCCGAAGGGCGGAAAAAATGATAATTTCAAATCCAGCAATTAAGGAATTCCTTTCCAGCCAGGCGCCAACAATGGTCATATTTACCCGAACGTTCGATTTTCTAGACTGGCTGCTTCCAGCCACCAAAAATTTTCCACGCCCCTACCGTCACAGCTTCACCAGCCGCCTGCTGAATGCAGCGTTCCGCGACCGCGTGGTGTATCATGCGCTTTGCAATATCATTGAACCACATCAGATATGGCAATACATTCGGACTACAAAAAGCCATGCTTGAATCAAGTAGCGTATGAAGCCGATTGGCTGATAGCCCTTTATAAATCAAAAACTGCAACTGGATAAATTATTGCCGCAACTTATTCGGCAATCCTACTCACTTAAAAAATCCAGGATATTGGAAATTGTCTGCTTTACCATCGGAGCCGATAGCGAATACCGATCATGACCCGGAACATACACGACAACTTTACCCGCTCCATAGTCGTGTGCCCACCCCGGGTAGGCGTGGCCGTTTGCTTCGGAATAGCTCTCCATAAACACGTTGGTCTCCGCCGGATCTAATTCCACCCTGAATTCCTCGTCACGGATGATGAAGGGCTCTACGTTTTCATTGAGTCCGCCATATGCTCCCACTGGGA
>JBCCIM010000291.1 GCA_039111535.1 Bacteroidota bacterium
ATCACTGCCGAGATATGAAGTTGTGAATGCCTTCTGCGACGACCAATGGAAGCTCCATCTGCGGAACATGGCCTGCATTGTCGATTGTCACAAGTTCCACGTTTGGAATGTTGTCGGCGTAGTAATCGGCCGCGTTGCGCAGGACGACCTCATCTTGAACGCCGTAGTAGACCAGTGTTGGGGCCGAGATTCCGGATAGGTCGTCTTTGAGATTGAAGTAGGGTCCGTTCTGTACCGCTGTGATCAGCACGTTGTCAACGAATTCGTTGGTTTCATTGATCTGCTCCATCATCAGCCGTCTGAAGGGGCCTGGGATATCTGGAATCTCGTTAAACATCCGGTCCAGTAGGACATCCAGTTCTGCATCGGTTTCGAGATCATCTCCGAACCCGATATAGGTGACGTGATCGTCGATCTTCAGACCAGCTGCATTGAGCAAAACCAAGGACTTTACGTCGTCAGGATACTTGATAGCATAGGCACCAGAGGTGTGGCCGCCCATGGAATTCCCGACAAGATGGAACTCCTTCACGTCGATGGCACCGAGAAAGTCGTGCAAGAAAGTTGCTTGGCCATCAATCGAATAGTCCCGGTCCATATCGCGGGCGTTTTCCCCATGGCCTTGGAGGTCTGGTAGAACCAAATGGTAGTGCTCTGAAAGCAATTCTGCAGATTGCAGAAAGCTGTTTTTGTCATCACCCATCCCGTGGACTAGAACGAGCGACTCTTTGTCTCCCCGCTCATCGCTTTCGAAATAGTGCACTGTGTACCCATCGAGAACGAGCGACCGCTTCTCTAATCCGGCGGCGCTTGCATATCCGCTGTTCGCGAAATCAACGATTACTTGTGGAAAAGCAAAGAAGATGGTGCCTGCCACAACCGCAAGGGCAGCGACCAGTCCTGCTGTGATTAGAAGTATACTTTTCATGTTAGTCTCCTTGATAAGTTCAAGCTTAACTGTTTCGGTCAAAACCTGAAAATCAATCGGTTACTGGGATTGTTTTTGTCAAAATCTATTTGAATCTCGTGTCCGAGAATATGGCAACGTACAAGTTCGAAAACAGAATGTTTCATATTTCGAAATATTTTATAATGGAACGTTCCGCTAATCGCATAGTATATGCCATGTCTAGAATTACGGAAGGATAATTTTGAAAAGTGATAACCAGGTTGACGCCTTTGCACGAATATTGCGGCGAGTGGGCGTCTTTTTTACCCGCCTCGCCAGCGAGCATACGGCCGCGCATAAAGAGATGAACAAGCAGGAACTGATGACGCTGGATGCATTGGATATCCTGGGTGCCTGTAGTATGGGAACCATAGCCCAGCATTTGGGGCTTGGGCAGAGCACTATCACGCCATTAATTGATCGTCTTGAAGATCAAAAGATCGTACACCGGATCCGCAGTAAGGAGGATCGCAGGGTTTGGCTGGTCGAGTTGACAGATCATGGACAATCTGTTTCAGCATCAAGAGAGGATGCTTATCGCGGCATTGCTGCAGATATGATGGCACCGCTCAGCATAACTGAGCGCAAAACATTGATTGATCTTTTGAATCGGATAACGGCCTCAGTACCAGATTCCAACTCATAATTCCAGAGAGCATTGCTCGCTCTGGCCGCTTGTGCGAAAGAAATCACGTCAAAATAGGCAGCGCTCTCTTCTTTTCCTCCTAAAAATACTGTTTATTTCGCTGCGTCCGCGCAAACACGAAATGAATAAGGCTAAAAATAGACGTTGTTTAACCGTATTTTTTATGCGATATGGGGGTGATCCGTTTCTCCTTACACGATGTAACATCTGCGCAAGCAGCCTTTCATGTTGATTGTAGACATGTCCTGATCACAACCTAACCTGCACCCCAAACAGTATCCATCTTCCAGGCATAGGAGCATCGAGCACCTCGGTGAATTGTCGATCAAACGCATTCCGTACATCCACAGACAGCCGGGCTTGCCGGCCTGTGCCGAAACGAACGGGGACGGCTACCCGCAAATTGGTGACACTGTAGGTTGAGGCATCGAGTTTTTCTTTTCCGAGTGTTTGTACAGCAAGCTCAAACCAGGGAGACGTCCATTGCACAGTACTCTGCACGATGAAGCGCGCGTGGCTTGAGGCATACTTGAATACGGCGCCGGCTTTCACTTCATCCAGATCCGTATTCAACCGCGTGTAAGAGGCGCCCAGTTTTAATACATGCCCCTGCCCCAATCGACGGGTGACCTGTCCGTCTATTTCAATCCCTTGCGTTTCCACACTGGCAATGTTTTGCGCAAGCAATACCGAGTCAGCCAGCGTCGGCTGACCGGCAATGGGGTCGAGTTGAGCAAAGTCTATCAAATTGGATGTATTGCGCTGGAACAGCGTCGTGTTCAGCACTACATCTTCCACGAGATAAACATCAATACCCAGTTCGCGAGACCATGCCTTCTCAGCCTTGAGCGCCGGGTTGCCGTAGTTTCTGCCGCGTTGTGGTGCACGGGTGAAGTTGATGTACTGCTCAACGTAGTTTGGTGCCCGAACCGCTCGGCCAACATTTGCACGCAGCCCTACCCTGCCCAAACGGTAGTGTGCATTGATTTGCGGGGTTAACTCCGTGCCAAAGGCCTTGTCATGATCCACCCGTACGCCGGCATAAACCTGTAGCGGCGAAACGGGCTGATACCGCGCATGCACGTATCCACCGATCGTGTAGTCGTTGTGCTCACCCAGGTTGTTGCTGTCGATATCCCGCGACCAGCTAGAAAGGCCCGTACTGAGCGACAACGCTTCTGAAACGGTGTGTTTGAGGGTACCACGCGCCACAAAATGCCGGCTGGTGTGCTCATTGGGGGTAAATTGCGGATTGAAATTGAACATGTCTTTGTGCTGCTTGAATACAGCATTCACATCCCAATCCGTTTGCCCGCTCAAGCTGCCTTGCAGCCGGAATTGCCCCCATACGGTGCGTGTTTCTTCCCGCGAGAAGTCAAGCGACGACACCGTGTAAAAGTGATAGGCGTTAAAGTCGCGCCAATCCATGGCAAGGCGCGCGTAGAGCGACACCGGGCCGTCGGTTTTGCTTACAAACCAAGAATGGGCTACGCGTTCAAAATCGGTTCTCACAATCCCATTCGGGCCTTCTACCGGGATGGCGTCTTGCTCCACCGTTTCTCCATCTGTGACCTGGTAGGTGACAGCACCGCCCACCTGCCATCCTGCTTTTGCATAACTCAGGTCGCCATCAAGTGCGCGAAAATTGTGTGACCCAAACCGGGTGCCTGCGCTTGCTTGTATGCCGTCTGTCACAGTGGTTTGCGCGGCGGCTTTTGTGATGACGTGCACAACACCATTGAGCGCATCCGGACCGTAAATGACGGTCGCCGGCCCCCGCAGGATTTCTATGCGCTCTATCTGGGAAAGCGGAATCGGGAAGTCAGACAAAAAATGGCCTGTTTGGGCATCATTGAACCGTACCCCATCAACCAGCACCAAGACCCCATTAAACGTGCCGCCACGGATGGTAATATCACTCTGCACGCCAAAACCAGAACGGCTAAATACTTCAACTCCACCCGTGACGCGCAGCAACTCGTCAAAAGAGCTAACAGGCAGGCGGGCGATATCGTCTGCATCCCACACGGCAATCCGTTGCCCTACTTCCTGGGCGCTTTCAGCATACCGGGTTGCGGTAATGACAATGGAGTCAGGCAACGTTGCATACCGCAACGTGTCCTGTGCGTGGGTGAGTACAGGAAAACAGCATAAAAACAGTGTAAACAGTATGCGCATAAGATGTTGGAAGCGGGTCTGATGCTGGGGATCAGATGGTGGTGAGGAGTCCTGCCAGATCAGCCGGCAGCACCCAATCTTTTTTTGTGATTTTCTCCCAACGAAAATATGATAGTAAAGCTCCGGGCTGAAGCGGAATTATTTCTTCAACTAACCCGAGCGAGTAAGCAAAATACCCAACGAGTAGTGCAGGCTGCACGCCTACCTCGCGCAGGGCGCGCAGCGTCAGGCCATCATCCCGCTTCGAAAGCTTCTCGCCGGCAGCATTGCGGATTAAGGGTACGTGTGCATAAATCGGTTGCCTGCCCCCCAATGCTTCTATTAACAATATTTGTCGGGCTGTAGAATGGAGCAAATCTTCTCCCCGGACTACTTCAGAGATCTCCATCGCAAGATCATCGACAACCACAGCCAGTTGATATGCAAACAGGCCATCGCGCCGTTTAATCACAAAGTCGCCTACTGCTTGCTGGACGTCTTGTGCTACCTCGCCTTGCACAAGGTCCTCAAAAGTGCGACTACCTCTTTCTACCCTGAAGCGGATGTTTGGCTGCTCCGTTATGCCTGATTGTAGTGCTTCAAACCAATCTGCAGGCAACGTTTTGGGTCGAAGGGTTACAGGGTAAGGAGACTGTACGCCAAGGCCGTGGGGTGCCGAAGCCAGGTTCTTCAGGTCTTTGCGGGAGTATGTGCAGGGAAATACCTGGCCGGCGTCATGGAGTTGAGTAAGCGCTGTTTCGTACAAAGCGAGCCTTTCTGCTTGTACATAAGGGCCGTATGCACCGCCCTGTACGGGGCCTTCGTCCCAATCCAGGCCGAGCCACTGCAAGTCTTCAGCAGCGGCCTCAGCCATGCCGGCAACAACGCGCGGAGCGTCAATATCTTCCAGCCGCCAAACAAACGTACCGCTTTGCTGGCGTACAGAGAGCCAGGCCAACAATGCAGTACGGGCATTGCCCACGTGCATGAGCCCCGTTGGAGAGGGCGCAAACCGGCCTCTGACTGAAGAATGCTGCATTTTCACAAGATGCGCGAGTAACTGAAGGATACTTCACCAATAACTATGCACAACGGTACCAAGTTCGGTAGTATATTTGCAATTACCATTGAAGTACAGCCTTAAAGTACGCATTATTTATCCTGCTGTAACAATTCTGCTGGAACTGTATTCCCCCCCTGCTCTTAAAGGATTTGTTACAAGTCGCGCGCTATGCACCTCTATCTTTTACTCATAAAAAACCACTGGCATTTCTTTTGGCGGTCGGTCAAGCGTAAACATCGCTGGCTGACCATCATTGCTGTCTCTATGGTTTTAATTTACCTGACGTTTGTACTCGTTGGGATGGGTATCTTTTTCAAAGAGGTATTGACAGGATCACAAGCTGGCGATGACCCAATTGGGTTTATCAACAGGTACCTGCTTGAGATATTTATCGGACTGTTTTCCCTTCGCTTCTTTCTGCAGCAAGGGCCAAAAGTAACGTTCCACGCGATTTGGAGTACATTCTAGTAGTACTTCTTAATCAGGCCAAAACTCTCAAATAACGTTTGTGGAGAAGTGCATTTGGTGTCGTTTCAATAAAAATAGACTTCTCCGCTATTGTTATTTCAAAGGATTCACTACTTCCAAAAGTATGAATACTACAAAAATATAGCGAACTCAAAATCGTGTGGAACGTCACGTATACAGTTCTCCACAATAGTTACTTCAAAGAGTTTCTTTTCCTTAGAAGTTGGAATACTACAGAAATACAGTGTACTCCAAATCGCGTGAAACGTCAAATCATAGATTTATATATTTTCGCTAGAGACGAAGCTTCAGTGTCTCATAGGCAGAAAAAA
>JBCCIM010000292.1 GCA_039111535.1 Bacteroidota bacterium
AGTAGCTTGCAATCCACTATTGCGTATAACCTTTAGCACGGTCAAAAAGCCTCCAAGGGTGCCCATCAACTAAAAGCGTTTTATTTTATGGAATATCCCAGCGCAGTGGATCAATAGATTTTTCTGAACACCCCTGGTTCGATGTTCGATATTCTCCCCCCCGTTTAGTCGCTAAGCGACAGTGCCTGAGGCGGCAGCGTTTCGGTGAGCCCGCTGCCATAAGTATAGGGCCCTACGGAGATAGGCAGTTTGCCGCGTGGCGCCTGTTGTCCGACAAGAATTTTGGACAGGGTGCGCACGCTTGCGAGGGATTGTTCGTAAGCGATCAACAAAGCCTCTGAATCAGCAAAGGGAGTGACCGCATAGGGGTTGCCCAGCGTCATGAGGGCAACGGGTTTGTCCATGCCGACAAGTTCGTCTACCAGCAATTCCTGGCTATCCTGCAACCCGTGATCTCCGCTACCGGATGCGAGGCGCAAATACAGCACAACGATCACAGCATCAGCATCTTCAGCCTCTTGCTTTACGGATGCAATGCGGCTTTCGGATGGATCCTCTTCAATTCTAACATCGCTCAGCACCGTTACGCCGGCAGCAATCGAATCGGCAAACAAATCCATAGCTGCACGGATGCTCGGAGAATTACGCCGGTTGGTGATCTGGATGACCGATACCTTTTTGGAGTCATCCAGCGGAAGCATCGTATCATTTTTGAGCAATGTCACAGCTTTATCAGCCGTAGCCTGTGCAAGGGGCTCGCCGCGCGGGATGGCGAGCAGGTAATCCAGGACGGGCTTTTTCACAAAACGCTTGTTGTGCAGCCCCGCACGTGCTTTTGCAGTTAACACACGGCGTACGGAGCGGTTGAGGACAGCCTCTGAGACGAGCCCATTGCTCACCGCATCGCGAACAGAACGCACAGAGCGACGGAAATCGCTTTTGGTAAGCACCATATCAGCGCCGGCAAGTAGCGGGTTTACCGTCCGTTCTTCAAAAGAATAATCATTCATCAAAGCGCCCATACGCACATCATCCGTGATGACGAGCCCATTGAAACTGAGCGTATCCCGTAACAGGGTGTGCAGTACGTTGCGGCTAAAGGTAGCCGGCAAAGGTTCTTCGTCGTACGCAGGAATCCACAAGTGCGCGCTCATCACAGCTGAAGGTTCAACTTCTTTATCGAACACAAAGCGGTACGGGTATAACTCTACCGCATCCAGTTCATGGTGATCACCGTGGATGGTGCCCATGCTGGTGTGGGTATCAACGTGCGTGTTGCCGTGGCCCGGAAAGTGTTTGAGTGTCGTAAGCATACCCAGCGCCTGCGCTTCTTGCACAAAGCTTGAGGCCATAAGCCCGACTAAAGCGGGATCTTCGCTGTACGACCGAATATTGATAATTGGATTTGCGGGGTTGTTGTTGACATCCACAACCGGCGCAAGCACCATATTGACGCCGACAGCTTTGCCTTCAATGGCAGTAAGCCGGCCAGCGGCGGCGGCAAATACGGGGTCGCGGGTCGCGCCAATGCCCATATTGGACGGCAATTCAGTCAGGTTATTGGAATGCCGGCCCACGCCGCGCTCATAATCTGCTGTAAAGAAAAGTGGCAGGCCAGATTCTTCTTGCAAGGTCCGCGTTTGTTCATACACGTCTTGCGGATCCATGGCGCGGGAAACGATAAATCCACCGACATAAAAATCTTCAACAGCTTCCATGGCACGCTCTCGGGCGCGCTGCGAGGTGCCGTCGAGATTTATAATAAATAGCTGCCCAATTTTCTCATCGAGGGAAAGATTTTCCATCATTGAGTCGACCCAGGCATCTCCATCAGTTGGGTCAGGTTTGAGCAGGTTCAGCACCTCATCATCATAATCAAAGAAGAGGCTATCGAGGGCTGCATTGAACGCCGTCTGCGCGATCAGGCGATCAGCTTCGATAGAGCGTTCCTCATCCACGACCCAACTGTCTGGTGAAAAACAGCCGGCCCTGAATAGAATGAAAACCGTAATAAGGACCAGACTTCCTACCTGGAAGGCGTCCCATCGGGGAATAGTACGAATCCGTTCGATTGTATCTCGGGAGTATTTTTTACAACAACCCGGGTATTTTGTCCACGTTAAAGAACACTGCGTTTCTGCAACAGAGGTTCCTTATGTCGTTGAAAATAACCGATTTGTGTGAACTTCACTAATCTAAAATTGCTGCCTTATATTCTTTTGGAATTAATGAGCCAAAGAATATACCACTTATGAAAACGAAGCTCCGCCAAGAGTGGCAGCGGTTTGTAGATGCATTCCGGCAATTGGACAAGCAGACGATGTTCGTGCTCACCATGGCCGGCTTCCTCATAGTAATACAATTCAATCTTGGTAGCCGTAGCTTTTTCCGCAAAGAAATAGCGCCTTTTCTCTTCGATGACGTGTGGCATGGGCTTGCCAGTTGGGGCTGGTGGTTTACCATACAGGGTATAACCGGCTTTGTCATCCCCGTTTTATGCCTCATTTTCATCTTCAAACGCAAGCCTTCGGAAATAGGCCTTGGGCTTGGCGATTGGAAACTGGCATCGATTCTCGCGCTCTGCTACCTGCCACTTGTTGGTATCGGCACCTGGATTCTTTCCGATAGTCCATCCTTTCAATCCCACTACCCCCACTACAATCAGGCGGCCTACGACTGGACCGCGTTCTTCATTTATGAACTCCTCTTTCTCTTTTACTGGATAGGCTGGGAGTACCTGTGGCGCGGCTTTATGCTCTTCGGCATTTCCCACACCTTTGGCATGCAGGCTATTTTTATTCAGATGGTACCGTTTGCCGCCCTGCACGTAGACAAACCGCTCCCTGAGGCCCTGCTCTCTGTTGTCGGCGGCATAGCGCTTGGCGCACTGGTGTGGCGGTGTCGCTCATTCTGGATTGCTGTGCCTATCCACGCAGCTCAAATGCTGATTCTTGACTTCTGGTGTACCCTCCGCTTGAGAACCGGCGTTGAAGGCATTGGCGTTGGCGATATGATGCAGGTTTTTCAACGGTGGCTCGGGGGGTAGGGATGCGACACACCCCTGTCCGACGTTGTCGGACTGTCCCCTCTCGAGAGGGGAATTTTTCTGCCCATAGACCATTTCGGTTAGTTAGCTTTTCGTCTGTTCGCGGTTGAATACGCTACCTGTTCTCCATCGGCAAACTTCCCCCCTCCAAATAAGATGGCAATCCCCATGCGGACTAACTGGGCCGGCAACCTTAGATACAGTACGGACCGCCTGCACCTGCCGGCGTCTATTGAAGAGGCCCAGGACATCGTACGCAAAGCAGAAAAAGTCCGCCCGCTGGGTTCTGCCCATTGCTTCAATCCTATTGCTGACAGCACGGTCCAGCAAATTTCAGCAGAAGCACTTGATTTCGGGATTGAACTTGATGCAGATGCACAGGTCGTCACGGTAAGCGGTGGCGTGCGTTACGGAGAACTGGCCCCTTTTCTCCACGAACACGGCTACGCCATCCATAACCTGGCTTCGCTTCCGCATATCTCGATAGTTGGGGCCTGTGCCACGGCAACACACGGCTCGGGCGTACAAAACGGCAATCTCGCGACTGCCGTGCGGGCCATTGAGTTTATTGATGCAAGCGGTGAACTGGTGCGGTTGTCGCGTGATGCAGATGGCGACCGGTTTGCCGGCGCGGTGGTCAACCTTGGCTGCCTGGGACTGGTAACGCGCATCAGCCTGCACATCGAACCCACGTTCGACATGACGCAGCACGTCTACCTCAACCAGCCGATGGCAGACATGGTGGAGCACGCTGACGCGCTGTTGGCCAGCGGGTACAGCGTGAGCCTGTTCACCGACTATAAAAACCAGGCAAACAACCAGATTTGGGTCAAACGAAAAGCCACCAACACGGCGCCAGTGGACGCAACGTTTTACAATGGGATACTCGCTGATCGCAACGTAAATCCCGTACCCCGCATGTCTCCCGAAAACTGTACCACTCAACTCGGTGTGGCGGGGCCATGGCATGAACGCCTCCCCCACTTCAAAATGGCATTCACGCCGAGCAGTGGCAAAGAGCTGCAAACTGAATTTTTTGTGGCCAGAGAACACACCCGCGCTGTACTCGACGTATACCGCGCGATGGCTGACGACCTTGCACCCATCCTGATGATTTCAGAAATCCGGACCGCAGCAGCTGACGATTTATGGATGAGCATGGCCTACAACCGGGAATCAGTGATTTTCCACTGCACCTGGGAGCAAAACTGGGATGTCCTGCAGGCCCTGCTCCCCAGGCTCGAAGCCGCGCTAAAACCGTTCGATGCAAGGCCTCACTGGGGGAAAAACTTCCGGATGGGCAGGGAGGAGCTAACGGCGCTGTATCCGCGGTTTGATGACTTTCGCGACCTGGTTGCGACCTACGACCCAGCCGGCAAGTTTCGCAATGCCTTTATGGAAGAGAAGCTGTTTGGGGGGTGATTGGTCAAGTGGAAGTCCCTATTACTTCTCTTGATCATCAAATTCTAAGGCCTCGTTTTCTTTAACAAAAATATACTTTTCATTGGGTTCTATCGCCTGACCAATAGAAAATCCTAAAAGGCCCAATAATCCAAAGCCCACATTCTTACCAAGCTTTGCGTAACTATAACCCAAAGCTTCTATTGTACAGGCATCGGTATGACATTCGGGCTGCTTCACTCTTGTTAATACTGCACCCAAAATGGCTGCACCCAGCAGAGCCATGGAAACTCTGTTTTTTGACAGAACCGTCACATTATCTATCTCCGACAAAGGCAGCGTGTGCATTTCATTATCCGCAAGTCCTGTCCAACTAATCGAATCGGCATCAATACTAAGCAGATCTCCTTTCAATCTCTGTCCATTCTGGAGCCTAATAGTCACCACTTGTTTTTCAGCTGAAACAATCACCTCTTGAAAAGCCATAGGAGCCTGGCGTGAAACATAGTTGGTACTTGTACAACCTGCCTGGACGAATGTGCACCCTATTAAGAACAAATAAATGTAGCGCATAAGGAGACTCCCCAATGAACAATTAGAACTGTAAATATGATCGCCTTGTAGATTTGCTGACGATCAGTTGGGGGGGTATTATAAAGCCGCAAGAAATTTGAAACTGGTAACCCGCGAGTAATCTCTGGCGACACACTCGATTACATCTCATTCCCTTGCATATTCTGCCCCTTCGTTGTTCGCGCACGGCAGGAAGTTTGCGTTTTGCTCACTCGCAATAAAAGTGAACATTGTAACATCGTAGCGTAAAAACCGCGGTATTTTCTAACCGAGCATTAATCTGGACTAGCCACCAACCATCGTCTTTATTGACAGACACTTCCCCCATCTCAATAGGACCAATTTGATTGTATTCGCCATACGCAAAATTAACCCTTAGATGTGTAGCGAACTCAAACACAAGCTTAGTCTTGGCCAGCATAAAATCAACCATATGCTTATACTTTTCCTCGCCATTCCAGTCTATGTGGAGCACAATATCACGCCCACCATTTTCCCACTCCAGACCTGACAAAGCAACGTACCCAATTACTGGTAACAGTCTGGCCAGCATTTACTAATACTGGCCATAAGAGTCCGCACATGC
>JBCCIM010000293.1 GCA_039111535.1 Bacteroidota bacterium
GACCTATGCCTAGCCGTAGTGGTCAAAAGACCTGCCTTGGCCACGGAAAAAGTTATGTTCTACCGGAGAAGCAAGGGTTTGTGTGCTTTGGCCGGCCATTTGCAGGCGAGAGGTTCTGAAGCGCAGCACATTGTCATTGACGAAGTGCTCCGAAGGATCAATTTCGAGAGACTCTGTGCTTACCGTTGTTACGCCGGCTGTAATGTCTTCAAGCGTTTTAGCCTGCTCTTTTTCGTGCGCAGCCGCAGCACCGTGCACTTCATGTTCGCCGTAGTTTGATGCGCTGTCGCTGAGCTGTCGCTGTGCTCTTGCAGCCATCTGATCTGCTTCGCGGGCCACTTTACGGTCTTGCACTGACGGATCTTCAGGGGCAAGGGCTGCACGTTTAATTACGCGTGCTTTTTCGAGTGTTGCCTGCGGATCGTCCGGCACTTCGCTCATGTCTATATCAACACTGCCGCCTACTGCGTACCGCTTGCCATCAGGGCCAGTCTGATATTCATATTTGGGCGTGCTTGCGTATTTGCCGCCGGCCTGGAAATGTGCCTGTTCGTGCCTTTTGACTTCAGCATCACGGTCTTCCAGTTCCTCAATCTCCTTCTCCTCTTCTGGCGTGTATGCCTTGCCATCAGGCCCCACCTCCTGGGTAGGGTCTTTAGGCTGCTTGCCAAAATCGAGATCTTGACCTTTTGCAGAAGACTCAACAGGGCGGTGATAATCTTGCGCCGCACCCGGAGCGTTCTGGGCATTGACCGAAGTCTGTACCTGGTCGTTTTCTATTGAAGTATGCGCTTCTTGCGCTGTATGCTGCGCAAACTGTGCCATATAATGGCCAACGCTTGCGTGGGAGAATAAGTCGGAACCTAACATGGGACTGCCTGGGCTAAAGTTGCCAAAAAATGACGGAGGTTACTCTGCCGTGGATTAGGTTGTCCTGTGGTGGTCAGTTGTTTTATCGGTCTGTTTGCTCAATACCTAAGTTAAGCTGCAAATTTCTTTACAAGTTTGTTGGTGAATACGGGTGGAATCCCGTTTCTCTGTCGTCGGAGCAGAATTTTGTACAGGAGGTGTTTATGGTCATGTTTGTTGTGAAAGCTTGGATAGGGCAGGTGATAGCATCGCATCTTTCAGCAACTGACTGTGCAGGGTGACGCTGATTTTCCTTTAGGGTTAAGGATTGATGGCAGGCAACGAAACCAGAATCGCGGCGGTTCGTTTTCTTCTTCAAACGAAAGACATTGAAATATGAGTGGTAAGGCTTCGCAGGAGAATAAACAGTGGTGGGCCCGGTTTCAGCAATTGCTCGACGACGGGATTGAATGGCCCAGCCCTTACGTTTTTAAGTTTATTGTGCCGCGTGATAACCTTTCAGAAGTTGAGCAACTGTTTCACAATTTTCCGATTTCCGTACGTGAATCGAGCAAAGGGAATTATGCCAGTGTGACAGCCAAATTTGTAGTGCACTCGAGTGACGAGGTCATTGCAATGTATACGTCGGCTGCAAAAATAGAGGGCATTATTCTGCTTTGAGCAGCACGATGTAGTTTGTGTTCCACCCCACGCCCGTTGGTTTTCTGTTGAATAGCTTCTTTCCCATCGCCGCATTATTGCTCATCCTGTTTGGTGGCTGCGAGAAAAACAAAACGCAGGATTTGCCGGCTCCTTTCCTCGAACTGGTAAACGAACAGCGCAACGCATATCCGGCCATGCAGCTTGAGGATTGGTACAAACTGTTTCATCAGGCAGCAATGGGCAACCGGCATTTGGGGGTTGAGGATAGCGTTATATTCAACTATATGCTAGAAGAGTTGAATAGCATTGGGGCTGCTCAAAACGAGCAATTGGTTGAATATATTAGCTCGGATAGCAGTGTGGTTCGTTTAAACATGCGCCCGTTCAAAGCAGCCTCGGGATCACCTGAGATGCTATTTGATGCCATGAAACGTACGTGGAAGCGCGTTGAGCAACAGCCGGCACAGTTGGAAAATTGGGGCAAGGCCCTGGCTATACTTGCAGGAGAGCAGTCGTTTCCTTTTACGGCTGATCGGGTAGCTGAATTTTTTGAAGAAAAACAGGCAGCTGGCTTTCCGGCAATCCATCATTCGAAGGCTTACGGAGAAGCTTATGCGCCGGCATACCGCGTTTTGCTTCGCGAGTATGTACCGCTACTGCCAGCTGATTAGCCCTCTGCTTGTTGTACATATCTATTTGACGTAGGCGATAGAAGCCGGCCCATCCGGCATAACGCAAATTCGGGCATCTGGCCCATATTTCTCCAGCAACTGATTAATGGTTGCCCCTATATCGCGACAAGGTTTGAGCAAGGCGCGGTTGATTTGTGAATCTGAAAGCCCGTCGCTGTAAATGTATACGTCTGCATTTACCTGAATCTGCGCCTGAATTTGTACCTGCCACTGGTCTTGCTCGCCGAATCCTGGTTGCGCGATCATGTCCAGCACTCCCTGCGGGGAACCGCCGAGTTCGAGCAATTCTGCATAGCGCCCGTGGTCGGGCAAACCGTCTACGCAGGCTGCGCACATAATGATGGCGCCGCCGGGTTTGAGCACACGGCTGGCGGCACTCATGCCTTTGACCGTTTGGTACAGGTTCTGGTCAAGGGGGTATCCGTTGTTGTTGGTAATGATGATGTCGTATGGTGCATCTACGCCAACCATTACGTTTTGCCTGATGAACTCTCGCCCTATTTCGTGTGCCTGAAGGAGTTCGCCTGCAAAAACACCCGTGATGGCGTGGGCAGGATTGATGGTCACATTTACCAGAAAAGCCGGCATCGTTTTGAGGGCCACTTCCCGCATTTCTTCCCATATCGGATTGCCGGCGATGTTGCCCCAGGTTGAGCGCTTGTCGGCGATCATTTCTCGGCCGTGGTTCGAAAGCACACTCTCTGAGCCAGAAAGTGCTGGCAAGACGGCTTTGGGGCCACCGCTGAAGCCGGCAAAGAAATGGGGCTCAATAAACCCAGTATACACCCGGTAATCAGCTTCGAGTAATTTTTTGTTGATGCGCACCGGATTACCCAGCGAAGTATGCCCAAGGGATACGAGGTTAGCGTCATCAAAAGAATTGTGCTGGTCGCAATGGTAATTGTCGACGATGGCATCTCCCAGCATCATGCGAAGTTCATCAGTTGTTTGCTGACGATGGGTACCCAATGCATTTAATAAAGTGATATCTTCCCTTCGTACACCAGCCGATTCCAGTTCACGCAGCAGCACAGGAAGAATCCTGTCATTGGGTACGGGGCGTGTGATGTCGCTATGGGTTACCACAACGCGATCTCCCGCCTTGACTGATGCCGCCAGAGGAGGTAGTCCAACCGGATTGCGTAGCGCCTCTTCAATGGCAGCAACCTCGTCTGTCAGGCCGTTCATCGGTGTCGATTGAATGACGTCTGTATTGTCTGGTAGTTCGATGTTCAGGCCTTCGCGACCGTATGCGATTGTGATTTGCATGTTGTGATCAACAGTGGAAAAAGAGGGCTTCGTTTCAGGTAAAGTGCATTGATGCCTGCCTGGAATGGCTCCGGGTATTTCTCGCAGGCACGCAAGGCAGGACACTTGCCGGAAGATACGCGACAGAAGTTATCAGGACCAAGATTTCATCCGCCAAAAAGAAAACAAAAAATTTGCCCCGTTCGCCTTTTACCCTGAGTGGTTTGTCTCCGAAGCTTGCCTCGCGGTTGAGCCTCATGTTTTTCATACAGTTCTTCATTTTTGGATCATGGTATGTTACTGTCGGGAATTACATGGACGCCATCGGGCTTTCCGAAGTCATTCACTGGGCGTATACCATTGGTCCGCTGTCTGCGCTTATTTCGCCGTTTCTGCTTGGCCGGCTGGCTGATCGGTATTTCCCGACAGAAAAAGTGCTTGGTGTGCTTAATATTCTGGGAAGCTTTGCCATAGGCGCTGCTTCCTTTGTTGATGGCTCAAATGGCGGGTTGTTCATCTTTTTGCTGTTGCTGCACACCATCTGCTTCTTTCCTACGCTGGGCCTTGCGAGTACGCTGGCTTTTCATCACATAGATTCGCCAGAAAAGCAATTCCCAATTGTCCGCGTCTTCGGGTCCATTGGCTGGATTGTGGCGGGTGTCCTTGTAAGTGCGGTACTTCAGGCTGATGAAACTGCGTTGCCGATCCGTATTGCTTCTGTTGCATCAATGGTGATGGGCATCTACTGTTTTACCCTGCCACATACCCCACCGCGCGCTAAACACGGGGGGAATACGCTGCGCGATATTCTTGGGCTCGATGCGTTGCGCCAGTTGAATACCCGGCCATTCATCGTTTTCATTTTATGCGAGCTGCTTATATCCATCCCCCTCTCCACCTACTATGCCTATGCTCCTGTGTACATCAACGCCGCCGGCATAGCTTCACCAGCCTTTACGATGTCGTTTGGGCAGATGACTGAAGTCATATTCATGTTCTTTATGCCGGTGATTTTGATTCGCCTCGGGGTGAAGAAAATGATCCTGTTTGGGTTTATGGCGTGGGTTGTGCGGTTTGTGTTTTTTGCCGGCTCAACCCCGGATGGTATTATCTGGATGATTATCGCTGGCATCCTGCTGCACGGTATCTGCTTTGATTTTGTATACATTGCCGGCCAGATTTTTATTGACCGGCAGGTAACTGCAGATATGCGCGGACAGGCGCAGGGGTTTTTGGTGATGGTGCGGTCGGGCGTTGGGTTGTTAATTGGCGCGCAGGCTTCCGGGTGGCTCTTTAACACGCTCCTGAATGCAAATGCTATGGATATGGAGCCCTGGCGGCTTTTCTGGTTGTTGCCGGCGGGTATGGCGTTGTTGGTGTTGCTCGGGTTCTGGTTCTTTTTCCACGAAGAAAAACCGGCGCAAAAAGCGACTAACGCGTAAGTCGGCGTTTCATTTTATTCCACCTGAACGATTCAACTTTTTCGACATCGTTGTAGAAGGCTTCCTCGATGCAAGGCTCTACTTCAAACCGCCAGATCTCTTCGATGTGTTGTGAAAGATCTTTTCGCAGAAAATAGGTGATCCCTATCAGGTATCGGGGATTTTCGACCAGTGAGTTGATCTGGTTGAGTGTTCGGACCAGCCCATCTACCTGGAAGTCGGTATCCCGGTGAAAGTGGCGGAGGGCATCGTAGTTGGGTAAAAGGGGAATGAGGGCAAAACGCCGGCGTGCCACAGAATCACTGAATAGGCCGACAGGCTTCCCGGGGACCATTGTGCCAATAATAAACACGTTGCTCGGCACAGAAAAAGCCTGTTGTTTGATCAACAACGAATTGTCTGTTTCACGATCCAGCTGCGCCAGCAATTCTCCAAATACCGCACCCAGATCAGCGCGGTTAATCTCATCGATAATCAACACACTCGGACCGGTGCGCTGTGCTGCTTTTGTACAGAACTTATGGAAGTCGCCAGGTTTTTGTCCGGTACCAATAAATTTGTCGTAGGTATAGCCGGCGTGAAACTGAACGAGCTGCACAATACCGTCTGTACCATCGGTAAGACCGCGGGCGAGCTGTTGTGCCATGAACGTTTTGTCCGTACCCGATGGCCCGTAAAAAATGATTTGTCGCTTGC
>JBCCIM010000294.1 GCA_039111535.1 Bacteroidota bacterium
CCTAATGTTTGGCAGTGGATACATTTCCGCTACGCAGATATAGCTAGTTTATCAGATCATTATAATTGAGGGGAATCATGGCATATCCATCCGCGCAGCAAGGTATTCGAGACATCCGGGGCACCAAGGTACAGGCATCTGAGGCGCAGGCATCACATCGGAAAGATGGGCCATCTGCACCACGCCAAGGGCACCCGATCTATCGCATCCAGCAACACCTTGCATCACTGGCACCTCCAAAAAAAGAAGTTGAGCGCACAAGTCTCTTTGTCGCTATTGGTCTGGATGCCAATGAACCAGGGCATCGGCGTATTGCAGAAACGGTGCAATCCCTCGGCCCACACACCCCCTACCACGAATCGCTTTGGCGCGTGAACAGTTTACACGGATTGGATAAAGCGTTCAAACAAATCAATACCAGCATGATCGATCGTCGCATCGACGGTACAGCAGGATTGCTCATGATTGATCCAAATGCCGGCTACGTAAAGTGGCACCTGCGCCGGCCAATCTCGGAAATGCTAAAAGGCTGCTGGCACCTGAATAACAACCTGTTCATTTCTTTTACGCTACAAAATCCTGCAGCAAATTATGACAGGGTGATGGCTGATGTGCAGGCACTGGGGCTTTCTGCGCCTATTGGCAAATCGATTTGGTACGCCAGCTCTTCGTATTCATCCAAAGAGGCATTTCGAATTTTGATCAGCAGCATGGATGCCGGTGATGAACTGGTAGTTTTTGACGAGCACGGCACCATGGCGCTTTGGCACGATGGCCATAGCCAGGCTGCGCAGGCTTACCGGCAGCAGATGGCCGGCTACCACCCTAAAGCCGCCTGAGGCCGCTGCCCTCAAGCCCGAGCTGAAGCTGGATTTAAGGAAAGCGAACGGAGTAAAGGCAACATAATCCTGATTGTTGTCCCCTTGCCTTTTTCGCTTTGCACCTCAATGCTCCCATCCATCATTTCGATAACACGCTTGCAAACCGTCATACCAAGCCCTAACCCCTCATAGCGCCTGTTCATGCCTTTGCTTTCTTGCTCAAACTTGGCAAACAGGTGCTGCGAAACAAAGATAGCACTCATCCCAATCCCTGTATCTTCAACCTCAATAACAACCTGACAGTTCGGGTCATCTACTTCGTACAAACGCACTACAATTTCGCCCTGTTGTGTAAATTTAACGGCATTGCTAATCACGTTTTCCAATACTTGCTTGAGAAATGCTGTACGCCCCATCACGAAGTAGGCAGTATCTTGCGACACCATTTTAATTTGCAATCCTTTCTCCATTGCACCGGCGCTGTAGTGGGCAAGAACGGGTTCGAGAACCGTATGCAATGCAACTTCTTCGTGCTCATACTCGATCGTTGCAATTTCATGTTTGGTCATTTCCAACATGTTCGAAACTGTGTGCAATAGCCGCCGGCTCGACAATTTTAGCATCTGGACGAACTCGTCGTCTCCTCCCTTTTCATCCTCCAAAAAATCAGCAACACCAAGAATCCCATTTACAGGTGTCCTGAGTTCGTGGCTCATCATCGACAGGAAATAATCGCGCGCCTCTAATGCCTTGCTTTCTCGTTCTTGTGCATCCGCAAGCGCAGCTTCTGCGCGGATACGCGAGGTGATGTCTGTAATACGTACCATAATGCGTGGCATCGCGTCGTATTGCAGATGGGAATAGGCCGCATTTCCCCAAAAAACATCGCCGGAGGCACGAAGAAACGCACTGTTTTCCTCGCGCACTTCCCATGTGGTTGAATAAAAATCAGGACCAGCCGGCGTTTCCCAAAGCGCCTCCAGCGGCTTGCCGAGCAAAGTTGCCTTGTCGTCGACCTCAAACAACGTTACAGCGCGATCGTTACACATTTCAATTGAAAACGTATACGGGTTTAGTAGTAAAATGGCATCAACGCTGTTCTCAAAAACAGCACGTAATTCTCGCTGTGCCCGAAATATAATGTCATCAACTTGCCTCTGAGATAAGGCTTTGAAGTAATAAATGGCGAGAATTATCGCACAACACATCAAGAGGAAGTTTATGATATACGTCATCCGTAAACTAACCTGTTGCTGGGAGACAAGCCCCGCAGTATCAACGTATTCGATAGCGACAAAACCTACCAGCACCAGCGTTAAACAAGTACCCAGGCTCCCATATTGCTTTATATCAAAGACGCAAAACGCCAACAACAAGATCACAATTAGTGTCAGATGCTCTCCGCTCTCGAATGGGCTAAAAATACTCATGCAAATCACCATCCCTAGCCCACCCAGTACAAGGGCAAATCTTGCAAACTGGTAGTAGCCCTTCGCATTTAAGAAGGGAATCATAATAAAAAAGAGGGTAAACGGAATCTGTAGAAGCGCAAGTTGGTGCGCGCCAAGCGTCCACAAGTACGCCCCAAAAGGTAGCGCAGGCGCTGCGATAGGAAACATGATCAGGTTCGAAAAACGCACCCGTTTGGCTTCGGCCGACGGCATAGCGTCCTGTACGCCAATCTCTCTGATTCTACGCCAGAATTGAATAATTATATGACGAGTAGACATCCAACAACACAACTTGACTCACCACAAAACCCATAAGCAGAAATGCCAGAAGAAACAGGTGACAATATAAGCTCCGCATCAAATAGCGGGAATAGCTAACTGTAGCCTGCAATGGGCTGAAATGGTATGACTGGAAGGGTACATGCGTGAACCGCATGCGTGTGCTTGCTAAGCGTGGATTAGAGTATTATTAACTAAAGAGAGGTGGATTGGTTCTTACCTATTTGATGAACAACATCTGTTTGGATAACCTTGTTGTTGGGGTAGCTAATTCATAGAGATACGCACCACTGGCCAACCCTTCAGCATCAAACACAACTTCATGGGTACCCGCCGGTAGCCGCTGGTCAACCAGCGTTTTTACGCGCCTCCCCTGCATATCGTATACGGTAAGTTGAACGTCTCCCGCTTCCGGCAACTGGTAAACAATTGTTGTCACCGGATTAAAAGGATTGGGATAATTGGAAGCAAGCTGCACTTCGACTTGCAGGATAGAGATATCTACAGCCTCACTATATTCGAACGTGCCATCGAAGTCTACCTGACGCAAACGATAGGTCACCCTATCAGCCAGGTCCGGGATGGTCAGGTCGGTGTAACTGTAGTGCTGTTTTTCTAGTGTTGTGCCCTGGCCGGAAACAAAATCCAGGGTAAACCAGCCTTCCGCCTGTAGCCGTTCGACATAGAAACCAGCGTTGTTCGTTTCAGAAGCCGTCGTCCAGGTGAGCTGTACCGTATTGCCATCAACAAGCCCGCTGAAGGCAGTCAGGGTTACAGGTAACGGTTCCATTGCGATAATCCAGTCACGGATCAGCGCAACTGCATCCGCATCCAGCCTGTCTTTTGCCAGCGGCGGCATTGCGGTTGACGTTCCCAATTGCTGTAACCGTTGAAAGAGGATAGACTTTTCGGGATCTCCGGGCACAATTACTTTTGCATCAGCAATGCCCAGGTCTTCGATTACTGCGCCATCAATAAGGCCATTTTCTTCCATGCCGATGTTGAGTCGAAGATCAAAAGTTGACCGCGGCCCGCCATCTGGCCTATGACAGCCAGCACAGTTTGCATCGAGGTATGCCCTTGCGCGTTCCTCGACCGCGATAGATTCGTCTGCAATATTGTGTGATGTTAATACAGTCGACAAGCTGGCAAGATCTACTACAGGATCAAAAATACCAATATGATTCAGGCTTTCAATCTGATTGCCTGCCAGCCCGGTTGACGGGTAAGTAATTGTGCTGTTCAGCTGCCTCGTCTTGGGGCCCAACACGCGCCCTGCTGCGCTGGTGTGACAAACAAAGCAGTCACTTCTGCTCGGATACAACCACGTTTGCTCACGCGTCGCGCCATCGGCCTCCGTTATGGTAAACGTCTCTTCAAGGGACGCTTCGAGTAACGATGCATCTGTGCCGGCATCATTCCAGCGATAAGTGAACGCATAAAACTGCCCAGCTTCCCCATGCACAAGAAATCGCGTCTCCAGGCGCCGGCGCTCAGATGGGTTACGTTCATCCAGTGCTAATTCAAAATGCTTGATAAATACGGAGCCGACCGGAAAGCCCCATTCCTCTTCTTCGCTATAAATGATTTGCTCACCGACACTATCATGTGTCCCATCATTAGGGATAGCCATCCAGCGCAGCTTCGCCGCACCGTCTGACCAGAGCGGCGCTATTACTTTGTAAGGAATGACGCCCTGCAAGGGTGTTAGCATTGCCAGATCTGTAAACACGCCAGTCTCTGAAAGCAACGTAGGGAGTTCCAGCTCCTGGCTATCTGCACCAGGTACAAGCTTGTAAACCGGATGCCAGCCTTGCACGCCAACGTACAGTTCACCTGCTGCGTCTTCGCCAAATGTAATTGGGTTGTGAGGTAATGAAAGTACTTCAGTTTTCACCGATGACGTGCCAGCTGCGACGTTGAGTGCCCATACTTTTTTGCTACAATAGTCAGTTAGCAAGTACTGCCCGGTGAGGGCCGGCAGTTTGTTGCCACGGTAGACATAACCGCCGATGATGCTGCAGCCATCTCCGGATGTGTGCTGATACTCGTGTATCGGATCAGTCAGCGTGCCTGCCAGGTTATCCGGCTCGGCCATGAGGTCTGGGCGATCCTGGGTGCCTTCGCGAAAGGGCCACCCAAAGTTTGCTCCTTTTGCCAGCACATTGACTTCTTCGCGTTTGTCCCCCGAGTTTGCACCGACATTTCCGATGTAGATGATACCCGTTGCCCGGTCTTTTGTCATTCGGTGCGGATTGCGGGAGCCGAGCGCATAGTACTCTTCGAAAAGTCCGCCGGCTTCGTCGAGAAACGGATTATCACTCGGAATGAAGTAGCCCACACCGGAAAATCCTTGCGCAACATCTCCTAGCGTTCTTCGGGGGGCGTGACTCACCGCTCCCCCCTGCATATCAACATCAAGGCGCAGCACGCCCCCAGAGAGTCGGTCCGTGATATTTTGTGATTGCGTCATCCATCCCAGGTCGCCGATGGCGAGATACAGGAATCCGTCATCGCCAAACAACATCCCGCCCCCTCTGTGCATCATGTCGCCGAGTTGCTGCTCAAACATGATGAGTTCACTGCCAACATTCCCTGTTGCGCTGCCCGAAAAACGTGACAGGCGGAGAAAATCGCCTTCTTCACGTTGGTGTGTGTAATAGAGGTAGAAATAGGTACTATTGGGAGAGCCGACCTGATTGTATTCCGGATGAAAAGCAAAACCAAGCAAACCAGAATCCTGACCACTGAGCACCTGGCTTCCGATATCCATAAACAGCGATTTGCTTTCCAGCCCCTCATCGCTGGCAGTTAACGTAAAGATGCGGCCGCTTTGCTCAGCAACAAACACGCGGGTCCCAAGCGGCTCAGGTGTAATGGCGAGCGCAGAATTGATGAAGTCTTCA
>JBCCIM010000295.1 GCA_039111535.1 Bacteroidota bacterium
GCTTTTGTATGTGCCTTTGACAAAAAAGAAGATCAATCGGCATTCGAAAATCGGCATTCGAAAATCGGCATTAAACACAACCCATCATACGCATTATGAGATGTCAGGTACTGAGCTCCCAGGTGGTTAGTCGCTCTGGTGTGTAGCTGCAATACGTGCCGGTCTGTATCGAATTTGAGAGATGCCTACCGAGTTTGGGATGGCTGGCAGTAATTTTCTTAATGGCGCTCCGAATTCGCCATGTGACCGCGGATCGGGCTTTTTCAGCGGGAGAGCCCACTTCGCGAATTTTACCGGCGAGTCCGAGGGCAGACAGCAGGTGGTCCGTCACCTGCTCGTATTCTTCGGTGAGCACGTGGACGCGTTCTATGTTGCCTAATTCGGTTGCGTCTTCGATTTGTTCTTGTAGTTGGCTGATTCTGGCCTGGTAGCTGCGTTTACTGGTGGCATCAATGGCTGCAATTTTATCCTCGCTATGCACGGTGATACCCATCAGGTCCAGACAGTGAAACGACTCGTTTGGCGCTGTCAGTAACCTGGTAATGTTCTTCCAGCCTTTTGAGTCCTTCAGGGTTATGCGTTCTCCTTCATAAGTTACATGCCAATGGTTGGCTTCTTTTTTTATGAAGTTGACACCGTCGCGGGATGCCGGTTTTTCGAGTGCCGCTTTTTTGGGTGCCGCTTTTTTTTGTGCAATGAGTTGCCGGTTCGTTTTGATGAAATCCCAAAACTTGCTTAAGTGTGTTGCGTCGCGGTAGGGGTTTACATTGATCTGCCACTGTATGGCCTCGAACTCAATCGCTTCATCACTTTGTGCAATTCTTGATTTGAAGAAGGTGAGATAGGTATGCCAGCTTGCCCACATTTTGTTGTAATCACCGAGGTGAAAATGGGCTGCGGCAATGTAGGCGGGGAAATCTACCCAGCACATGTCCGTCGCCACTTTGTCGCTGAGCGCGATGCAGTGTTCGAAGTCGCCGTGTTCGAAGTAGAAGTTAGAACCGTACGCGAAGTATATGTCCTTATGAAACGGGTTCAGGTCTTTGGCCTTTTCGTACAGGTTAATTGCTTCGCTGGAGTACCCCAAGAACATCAGGGTGAACGCCACCTGGATTAAGTTGTCTGCATCATTGGGGTTCATGCGCAAAGACTTGCGCACACAATGCTCTGCTTTTACAAATTCCTCGTTGAACAGGTAGGTTCTGCCAAGAATGGCGAGCGCTTTGTAATCGTTGGGATCTACCTCAATTGCCTTCAAGGCATACGCATGGGCACCATTGCGGCTAACATCCCAGCGGTCCCAAAGCTGGCAGCTCCATTCGTTGAAATGCGACAACGAAAGTCCGGTGTAAGCCGGCGCAAACTGCGGGTCAATTTTCAAGGCTTCCTTAAAATGAACCCTTGCTTGCTCATCGTTTTCCATTGAGCCTTTCTTCAGGAGATCCATTCCAATCAGGTAGTTCTCGTAAGCAGCCAACTCGGTTTGCTTCTTCCTGTACGAGTGGGAAAGGATGTCGAAATCGATTTTCTGCTGCAAACTGCCCACCAGTTGCTCCAGGATGGTATCCTGTGTAGCAAGGATGTCTTCTGGTGCAAAGTCATACTCGCTGGCAAAAAGCACGCTTTCATTTGCGGTGTTGACCAGGTGCACGGCAATTCGGATTTGATCTGCGATTGCACGTAAACTCCCGCCGATGATATAGTCGGCCTCAAGTTTGTCGATTTTGCTTTTGTCTGCCAGGTCTGTAATGTGGGCGGTTGAGAAGTGTGAAATAACCGAGATGCCGGTGAACCGGGAGAAGCTGGCAATAAGGTCTTCTGTAAATCCGGGTAGCAACGGGCTTTGGTATTGGTTAGCAAGCAAATCCCTGAATGGGAGAATGGCTATCCGTTTTTGGTCATGCGATGTGTTGATCATGGCCCAATAAAAGAGACTGCACAGTTGGTAGTGGGTGTTGTACTAAATAAACACACTGGTAAAATAAGGTCCTCCTCATTGTATTGCATCTTTTTGCTGTATCCCTCTGCTGCGCCACAGTAGAGAAACTGCATTTACGAGTACTGTCTCGTATTGTTGGTGCATCGTGGTGTGTATGCTGATGAACTGTGCAAGCAGGGTGCATGAATGACCCCTGTTGGTGTAGCTTGCCTTGATGTAACATAGCTGTCGATGGAATTACGGAATCATATGCGGAAGTATACCCTGGCCTGATTGCATGCAAATAAAATGGCGTAATCTACTCTTGTTGGCAATTGCTGAATTGCTGGCCATGACACTCTGGTTTTCGGCTTCAGCTGTGTTGCCGCAGTTGGGCGTGGTGTGGGAGTTAACCGAGGGGCAGCGCTCGTGGATGACGATGAGTGTGCAAATAGGCTTTGTGGTGGGTGCCTTGTTGAGTGCTGTACTGAATCTTGCAGACCGCATCCCGGCGCGGTTACTTTTTGCCGGCTGTGCATTGGCCGGCGCGTGTTTTAATGCGGCAATTCCGCTGTTTCAGACAGGGCCAGCTGTTGCCCTTGTGCTGCGCTTTCTAACAGGCATTACACTTGCCGGCGTATATCCACCCGGCATGAAATTGATGGCAACCTGGAGTAAAACGGACAGGGGCCTTGGCATTGGGTTGCTGGTCGGCGCGCTGACGCTGGGGTCAGCCATGCCGTATCTGCTGAACGCCGTGCCCATATCCGGTGTATCCGGCATCCCTCCATGGGAGCATGTTTTGCTCGCTGCATCTGCAATGGCGCTTTTGGCCTCAGCGGTTGTTTTCTTCTTTGTGAAAGCCGGCCCACATCTCACCGGCTCCGCGCCTTTCAACTGGCGCTTTATTGCACAAGCACTGAAGCATAAACCTACGCGGCTGGCAAACTTCGGATATCTCGGTCACATGTGGGAGCTGTACGCCATGTGGACCTGGATGCCGGTCATGTTTATTGCGAGTTATGAAGCAGCAGGATGGTCTTTGCAACAGGCATACCTGGCCGGCTTTGCAATGATCGCCATAGGCGCCCCGGCTGCCATGCTGGCCGGCTGGCTGGCTGATCGGCTCGGCCGAACACTGATTACGGTTGTGAGCCTCGTGGTGTCGGGCTTATGCGCCGGCGTCATTGGTTTTTTCTTTGAGATGCCGGCAATCCTTACCGTTGTTGCGCTTGTGTGGGGTTTTGCTGTGATCGCAGATAGCGCCCAGTTCAGCGTGGCTGTAAGCGAGTTGACTGACAGCCGCTATGTGGGCACGGCGCTGACTTTGCAAACGAGCATGGGTTTTCTGCTGACGCTTTTTTCTATTCGGGTAATGCCCTACATGGTAGCATGGTTTACCTGGGAATATGCTTTTCTGATACTGACGCCTGGGCCGATCTTTGGAATCTGGAGCATGCTTAAACTCCGTCGATTGCCGGAGGCTACACAAATGGCTGCCGGCAACCGTTAGCCGGTGATTCATCCCGGCAGCTAGCGTGTTGATGGCACCGTTGCACCTTTTTGTCACATCGTGCAGTATGCAGCCTGATAAACCGTTAGCTTGTAGACTGATTAGGAAGATATTGACCCTGAAATGACAACGTTAAGTCCGATACAACCTTGGTACGGCCGCATATTTCGGCATAAGTATGAGGCCCCGCTGCATGTGCTGGTGTGGGTTGTGTACCTGATGCTTGCTGCAACGCCCTGGTATCTGGGTGGCGTGGATCCGGAGCCTGAAGTAAAAACGTATTTCTTTCTGACGATCCTCCTGTATGTTCCGGGCATCTTTTACCTGAATACGTTTTACCTAATTCCTGTATTCCTACAAAAAAGGCAATGGGTCAGGTATCTATTCTGGCTTCTTGCGTTAACCGCACTTTTTGCTGCTGTTGATGCAATCGTGGCCTATTTCTATCGCGGAGGATTTGATACGGGCCTCGCAGGATTTATCACTGTGTTGTGGGAAAAGCTGAAAACGGGATTGGCCGGCCTGGTCTTTATTACCGTCTTTTCTTTTGCCTATCGGTTTACGGTCGACTGGATTGTGCACCTTGGCATGATCGAGAAGCTCGAAACAGAGCAGTATGCGATGGAATTGGCTGTGTTGAAGTCCCAGGTTGATCCGCACTTTCTGTTTAATACGCTGAATAGCCTGTACGCATTGGCGCTCGAAGAGGAAAGCGATAAAACTGCTGACGGTATTGCAAAGCTTGGTACGCTTATGCGTTACAATTTGCACGACGCGCAGGCAGACACCATTTCTTTGCAGAAGGAGGTTGACTACCTCGAAAAATACATCGCCTTGCAACAGCTGCGCGCCGGCGTTAACAACATTGTTGATGTTGTGCTGGATATTCCAGAGGGCGAAGCTGCACAAATTCGGGTGTCGCCGATGCTTTTGGTGCCTTTTGTGGAGAATGCCTTTAAGTATGGCACCAGTCCTGTGTTGCCGGCACAAATTACCATCCAATTGGGAGTGGCGGATGGCGTCTTGCGCCTATTTGTAGAAAATACCATCATCCCGCAATCAAGTATTGCGCGAAGCGGCATTGGGTTGACAAATGTGCGAGAGCGCCTTCAGTTGCTCTACCCAAACAAACACATTCTTGAAGTGGGCGCCGTAGATGAAACGTTTACCGTTAACCTGAGCATCACCCTGAAATGACCTTGCGTTGTGTTGCCATCGATGATGAACCGCGGGCCTTATCCGTGTTAGGTAACCATGCTTCGCGTACGGAGCTGGTTGATTTGTTGGAATCTTTTGTTGATCCATTTGCCGCAATAGACTACATCAACAGCAACGCCGTTGACCTTGTTTTTCTGGATATCAACATGCCAGAAATTGACGGCCTCAGGCTTGTAAAGTGCCTCACCAACAAACCGCTCATTGTATTTACCACTGCGCACAGCGAATACGCGATTGAAAGTTATGAAGTAGAAGCGCTCGATTATCTGCTCAAACCATTTGACTACACCCGTTTCATCGCAGCTGTCCACAAAGCAAAAGCACGGCGTGAAGCAGAGGCTCAAGTGGTGCCGGCCGCGTTTCTTTTTGTAAACACAGGCAACCAGAAGCAGCGCATTGTGGTGGATGAATTGCAGTATCTGGTTAGTGAAGGCAACTATGTGCGGTACGTGGCAACATCAGGGTCATATCTCGTCCGCGCTTCAATTAAAGATACGCTGCGGTCGCTGAGTCCGGCTGCTTTCATGCAGGTACACCGCTCTTACATTGTCGCCCTCAGGTGGGTAGACAAAATTGAAGAAAGCAGCGTATTCATCGCCCAAAC
>JBCCIM010000296.1 GCA_039111535.1 Bacteroidota bacterium
CTCAATGGCTGTGACAAGCGTTGGTGCAGCACCTGATACATCAAAAACACTCACTGAGTTAGCTGTGGCGCCGGAATGGGTGATGTAGAGTTTCTGAGGGACAGATGCTGCTTTCAAGTTTGGTGCCAGTGCAATATTGTGCGGTACGGGCAGTGGGATGTTGGTGAAGCAGCTTACTGCTCCGGTTGCTGTGTTGACGGCGTAGAGGCCATCAGTACCACCGTTTGGCAGGTTGGTTGTGTAAAAGGTTGCGCCGTTAAACGGCATGCCGGCGCCGTGAGCACCAGGCACAGTAATCGACTGCACGTGCGCAAGAGACGTGCGGTCCCAAACAATAACGACGTCGCTATTCTGGGAAGGTACAAACAGGTTATTGTCTGCATCCTCTCCCGATAGGGCGTAGGTGCCTTCTACAGTATCTGATTTGGTGTTGATTAGAGAGATGGTACCCGCATTTCGGTTGGCAACAACAACACGCACGATTTGGCCATTACGCGATTGATTTGCGTGGGACACAGTAGTTGGCGCTTCGCTTTCAACAGGAATTGCATCCTGGCTAGCGATAAAAATAAACATGCTTATGCCGGTGAGCAAAAGCATTCATGGTGACTTTTTAGACATAGTACTACGACGGCGACTTATTTATAAAACAAGGAGCTCTGATACTAACCTGTGTGGCGGCCCCATGTATCACAAATAGGTAGCGAATGCCTAAAAGGCTGCTATATGCGCTATGGCATGCTGCGTCGGATGGGGTACTTTCCATCTTTTTTGACAGCGTCATCGAGTACATTCCAGTTGAGCAAACCATCATCCGAGCGCGGCTCGAGGAGCGAGAAAATCAGGCGGCCGAGGGGCTGGTTGGTCTGCACGACATAGGTACCAGCCGGAAGGGTAGCCTTTTCTTTTTCGTAGTCCCCGTACAGGGTACGCTGGAAATGCTGCTGGAATTCCCTGCTTGCTACGGTCGTTGAGTCAATCCGGAAGGTCTCCATTTCCAATGTCATATCCTGGTCGAGTTGTGCCATCTTAACACCATGATCTGCAAGTTTATGCAGCACGTCTTTGGCTGTAGCGTCGATGTAGTAGGCGATGGGTACAGATTCCATATCAGCCGGCGCAAAGGTGCTGAAGTCGGCCATCGTTACAGGATTGAGCACGTTTTTACGTTCCAGCATGATTTCTCCGGAGTAGGGATTCCGTACCTCATCTACTTCGCCCATCAGAATTTGTATTTCTCCTGTCTGTTGTCGCGATGCCCGAAGCGCAAGCGTGCTGCCGGCGAGTGCTGTGTTATCTACGGCATCAACGATTTCCTGTATTTGGGTTGCGTGCGCGGCTGCAAATTCGACTGTGCCTTCTACAAAGCGCAGCGTTGCAATAACCCGGTCCTCAAATGTGGCATATGAATAGGCTTCACTGAGGATGGCAAAACGATTGCGCAGGCCGGTGTAGTTGTTGTTGAACCGAGGGCGGTGATCAAAAGTGTGCCACGCCTGTTCGGCTGTGTCTTCGCTGCTGGAGGCGCTATGTCGGCGGGCGTTGCCGTAATACTGTGATTCCCACCCGGTGGTTTTTTTGAGGTATTGCCCTGCCGCCGGCAGCCAGGCATTACGCAAAAAATCGTCGATCCGGCTGTCTGTGTTGGGATGGAGTGGTTGCGCATACGTGAGGTGATAGCCGTGGCGCGTGCCATTGGTTGTGTGGAGGTCAATCACCACGTGGGGGTCGTAGGTGTTGAAGAGATTAACGAGCGAACGGGCTTCGGGCGAGTCCAGTTTCATGTGGTCGCGGTTGAGGTCGTACCCTTGTGCATTGGGGCGCTGGCCCATACCGGCAACCGGACCATGTTGGCGCCCTCTATTGGTGAGTTTAACGCGTTCATTGCCATCTGCATTGTAGATCGGTGCGATGAGTAGGACCAGCGAATCGAGCCATGCTGCGTGCGCGCCGCCGGCGATATCACGCAGCATCATCTGCATCGCTTCTTTTCCACACACTTCGCCGGCGTGGATGTTTGCCTGGATAAATACCCGCGTTTTGCCACTCGAAAGGACAGCTTCAGCAGAGGCGTCAGGCACCTCGCCAACCACAACCAGCGGCAGTGCGCGGCCTTCGAAGCTGTAGCCAAACGTGGTGTTGTGGAGTAGGGGTGAGGATGCCGAAACGGCGTCAACAAAAGCGACCACGTCTGCATGCCGGCTGGTTTCCTCGTAGTTGGTCTGCTCTGCCCGCGTTAATAATTGCACCGGTTGTGCCTGAAGCTGGATGGTAGCAGCGCAGAGGAGGATGAAGAGGATGGCCAGTCGGGTGATCATTTAGGCGCTCTGTTTTGGGGAAAAGGTATTGCAGGGATTGTGGAAGGGAAATTAAGCGGTTTGCTGTAGATAAACTATAGTGTTGAAGACCCGATGCCGGTTCAAGTCCGGCAAGACGTGGGAGGTTTAGGCAACTATAAAGACCTTCAACCATAAACCAGCAACCTTCAACCAAAACCATCATAATGATGGTTTTCTTCAAATCTCGCCTCGCTGTGCAAAGCCGGCAATGTGCTCTGCTGCGCGAAACGCGAGGGCCTGGATGGTCATGGTAGGTTGCCCACGGCCAGAAGTCACCAGGCTACTGCCATCACAGATGAACAGGTTGGACACTTCGTGAGAACGGTGGTGTTTGTCAACCACCGAAGTCTCCGGATTATCACCCATACGGCAGGTGCCCAGCAGGTGCGCGCCGACAGTTTGCGGTACAATGTCTGGCGCCCATACTTTGCTTGCGCCGGCAGCCTCAAACACCTCTTTTGCGCGATCGATCATGAACTGCATAGCCGCTAAATCATCAGGGTGGTCTTTGTAGGTGATACGTAGCGCCGGCCTGCCCCATTTGTCTTTTGCTTCCGGGTCGAGTGTGACGTTGTTGGTGTCGAGCGGAAGCGAAGTTGTGTGCCCCATGATGGTCATGGTTCGGACATAATCGTGCGCTAGTGCGTCTTTGAACCCTTGTCCCCATGTGGGCGTATCGGGCGACATGCCGCCGGGAACGAGGCCGGCTGCTGACAGGATTGGAGAAGAAGGGAAAAAGCGCGCATCGAGTCCGCCGCCGCCATAAAAACCACGCTTTGGGTCGGTATCGTAAAAATCGATCAACATCCGCGTCGACTGGATGCTTTTGTATTCATTCAGCGGTTGCTCAAACACACCGTTGCAAATGGGGGCTCCGTTGAACATCAGGTTTTTGCCCACCATGCCACTGCTATTCGAAAGGCCATCGGGGTGCTGCGCGTTGGCTGACAAAAACAGCAGCCGCGGCGTCTCTGCACCGTTGGCGCTTACAATGACAGCTTTGGTTTTCTGCGCGTGCTCAACCCCTGCGTTATCGACATAAACAATTTGTTGAACCCGGTTCTGGTTGTTGGTGTCGATTCGCATGACCGTGCTTTCAGCGCGGAGTTCACATTTGCCGGTTGCGAGGGCAACGGGAATGGCGGCTGCGAGCGACGACGACTTTGCCCCCATCTCACAGCCCATCCCCCAGCAGTATCCGCAATGGGTACAGGCCGCGCGACCGTTGTGGGCTTTCGACAAAATGGCTACTGGCGATGGCTGGGGACTCCATCCCAATGCGCGTGCGCCTCTTTCGAACAATACACCCGAAGACTTTACGGGCATGGGTGGCAGTGGGTAAGGTCTGGATCGGGGTGGGTCAAATGGTCCGGGTACACCAGAGACACCAATCTCCCAATCTACCCGGGTGTAATACGGCTCGAGTTCAGCGTAAGTAAGCGGCCAATCGGCGAAGTTGGTGCCGGCTATTGGGCCAAGTACCGACCGTTCGATAAAGTCAATTTCGTGGAATCGCCAGTAGTTTGCTGCGAAAAAATTGGAACTGCCGCCGACAAGCCGGCCATAAATTGCTGGCGGGAATCCGCTTACCTGTGCCTCCTCATCTGAGCTAGCGCGGAACGTCTGCGGATGCTCTCCGCTTGCGCCGCCCCAGTATTTCAGGCTAATGAATTGGGCAAAATCGTCGTGGTCCATGAAGTCGGCATGGTCCACAAACGGCCCCTGCTCCATAATAATCACTTTGAAGCCGGCGCGGGAAAGCTCCATGGCCAGCACCCCGCCGGCGGCACCTGAGCCGACAATGACAAAATCAACTTCTTCCGAGTTAGCATAGGTAGGCATGTCCTGTTGCATTACGCATCCTCCCCATAGTTGACTTCATAATCATAACCGACATCGTAGTAGCCAAACGGCGGTTGCCACACGTGCTGATTTTTAAGGCCAATCAGATCCCATCCTGCTTCATTGCGATTGCCGCCGTACTTGGGGTGAGCAAAAAGGCCCAGAATAGTTATGAGGCGCAACAACGAAAAGAATGGTGTTGCTTCGATGTCAGTGATGAGTGCTTTTTGATCAGCATCTGGTAATGCGGTAAATGAGCCAACTGCTTTTCCTTCTGCTTTAGCTTTTAGTTCAGCAAGTCCGGCCCTTATGGGCGGTAGCATCGAGGTGACCGGATCTACCTGTGCAAGGGACAAATCAGCGAAATACACAACGCCGGCTTCTGTTGCGCCAGGTGAATCACCCGAGGGAATAATCTGTGCAGCCAATGCGGTAAAGTCAGCAGCTTCTTCCGGGGTAAATGTGATAAACTCAGCCTGCTCCTCCTGCGCCTGACAGGCCAACTCTGAGACGGCAAGGAGTGCGGGGAAAGTATAGGCCATCCAGCCGAGGCCGCCGGCTGCACTGGTTTGCGCCAGGAAGTCTCGGCGTGATGGTTTTGGAGAGGCCATCAAGTTGGTGGTTAGTGGGCGTTATAGACGTTTGATTTGGCCTCCATGTATGGTCTGGTGTTTGTCATCACAACAGTACAGTTAGCCACTCAAAGATACAATGTTTTGCTGGCAAAGGGCTCATGTATACAGTAGCAGTGCAAGCAATCAAATCCACGCTGCTGCCTTTTGAAGGACTTAAATAGATAATTTGAATTTCTATGACACAGTACTAAACGATAATTTGATAAAAATATTAAGTGTTTTAATTTATTTGCCTAAGTATATTAGGCCTGTATGGAAATCGATAACACTTACTTCAATAAAGAGCTTTTTAAACGCTACAACCTGGGGCCAGCATACGATGAGTCGTTTGCTGGCA
>JBCCIM010000297.1 GCA_039111535.1 Bacteroidota bacterium
AGCGCCTCCCTAGAGCACTCAAGGATGCACCAGACTCATATTCTCCCACTAGATGTTTCTTGAAGGATATACTATAGCGCTTTATTACTCGCTTTTCCATGGTTTACTTGCTTTGCTGTAAACCTATAGCAGGACGAGACAAACGACCCTTCGAAATTCGGAGTTCCTTGTTTGATGTTCGATATTCCAACAAGGGTTGCCCTCCTGAAAGAGGTCCTTCGCAAGCTCACGATGACAGACGCCAGGCCTTACGCCATCCCTCCTATCTCCTCACTCAAAACGCCTATCTCCTATCTCCTCACTCCTATCTCCTATCTCCTCACTCCAAACCCCCATATGCAACAGGTCGTGGTAGACGCCGTCTACGAAGTTTTCCTTTTTCAGCACCCCTTCTACTTCAAAGCCCTTCTTTTTGTATAGCTTGATGGCCGGCGCGTTGTCTGCGCGGACCTTGAGGTTGATTTTTTTGATGATGCCAGAAGCCTTGGCCCAGTCGAGCATGCTGTCCATCAGGGCATCGCCAATCCCGCGTCCCCAGAAGGCGCGGGCTACGGTAATGCCAAATTCTGCCACATGGCTGAGCCGCTGTCTATTACTGGATGAACAACTGAGGGTGCCGGCGAGGGTCTGGTCTACAAAGGCAAGGACGTAGAGACAATTGGCGGCGCTTCTGCATCGATCGAGATAAACAGCTTCTTCAGCCTCCGTCATCTCAAATTCACCCGGTCCGAATGAAAGGAATGACGTTTCACCGCTCACGCGTTCAAAATACGCCAGTAACCAAGCCGCGTCGCTCGCTTCAGCTTCCCGTATAACGAGGTGCTGATCATCACGGGTTTTCAGGATTCTAGGAAACACAGCCTGCCTCACCAAAGACAATAATCAGGGCAAGCGGGCAATAATGCGTAACGGACCGCCGCTCCCCCCCTTAATTTTCATAGGAAGCGCCACCACATGGGCGCCAGTTGCCGGCAATTGGTCCATATTGGCTACATTTTCGAACGCCGGGATATTTGCCGCAAACAGCGCTACATGGCTGCTATACGTTGTAGACTGACCATAATCGATACTGGCTGTATCTATCCCTAACGCGCTGATATTGCGGTTGTCTACAAGCCATTGGGCAGCATCGGGATGTAAGCCGGGGAAATGTAAATTGGCAACCCCTTCAGCACCCCGCAGTGCTGTACCCAGGTACTTTTCAGCATCTGGCCAGTGGGCACCATACCCTGTACGAATCAGCAAGATATTACCATCCGGAAGTTCGCCGTGCGAGGCTTCCCATGCTATGATATCAGCTGTTGTGACGAGGTAGTCCCGGTCTGCGGCGGCCTGTGCAGACACATCAACCACGCTTGCCGGCCCGATGAGACGGTCTAGCGGTATTTGTTCGGTTGACTGCTTGCCCTCCGAGAAGTGTACCGGGGCATCCAGGTGTGTGCCGCCGTGTTCAGCCGTCGCTACCTGGTACGACTCATAATAGAACCCGCCTTCCATATAGCCCACGGCAACTGTATCCATCTGGAATAATGCAGAAGTAGGCCAGTAAAGGGTCTCATCCGAAAATGCGTAGGTCAGATCAATCCACGTGCCATCCAGCGGGTTAGCGGCATGCTTAGATTCCGACTCACACCCCATCCATCCAACAAACATAAAGAGTAAACCAAAAAGTAGGATATGCTTGACTTGCATGATGGTAAACAGTAATTACCGTGAGGATAAAAGGTGGGCTATGTCCTGAAAGTAAGCCCAATATAACAGACCAGTCAAGATTCCTAAAAGATCTGTACCTCGTTGGATTCCAAAGGCCAGGAAATATTAGCACTTTTAAAAGCCGGCGACGAGCGGGGCATCAACATGCTCTTTAGCATCTATTTTGTCCCCCTTTGCCAGGTAGCGTTTCGCATTGTGCATAACCAGCAAGTGGCCAAAGACGTGGTGCAGGATGTATTTGTGCGGCTGTGGACCAACAAGGAACGGTTGCACATTCAAACTTCCATACTCGGTTATTTGAAGAAGAGCGTAACAAACGCAAGCATCGATAACCAGCGGTGTGCATACGAAGCGCGGAAAGTGCAATGGGATGCAGCCAGCAACTTGCAGCAGGCAACAATCCAGACCGCCACAACACACGTTGAGCGCGACGTTGAAGCCAAAGAAACTGCCGCACTTGTTGAGCGGGCCATCGGGCAGTTACCGGAGCGCTGCCGGCTTGTTTTTATCCTGAGCCGGCGTGAAGGGCTGTCGTATAAACAAATTGCAGAAAAACTGGAAATTTCGCCAAAAACGGTCGAAAACCAGATGTCAAAGGCATTGAAAATATTACGTAAAGCGCTGGCAACGGTGCTATCAATTGGCCTTCTGCTCCACTATTATTTATTTTTTTTCAGGGTACCATAGGGGTACAGGCTGTTTGAACACGTCCCGTATTCAAAACCAACAGGTTTATGCAATCCGAATACTACGAAACGCTAATACACAAACACCTGGCGGGTGAACTGACTGCTCAAGAGCAGGAAGCATTCGACATGTGGCTGGGCAGCGCGCACGAAAACCGCGCGCAGCTCCAGGAGGCGGAGCGTATATGGACGTTAACAGCACCTGTTGATTCGACACTGGACATCGACCTAGATCACGAAATTTCCCGCTTCAAGGAGCGGATTTCGCCCAGGGAAACAGCAAAGATTACCCCCCTCTTCTCACGTACTGTATTCAGGATAGCGGCCGCTGCCACAGTATTGATTGGAGGCCTTATCGCGCTGCTTCAACTTACTGCCGGCGACTTGCAGGTGATCGAAACCGCATCGAACGAAATGCGGCAGGTTGTGTTACCCGACGAAAGCACCATCTGGCTTAATGAAAACAGCAAACTGACCTACGACGCTGCATTCAACACCCGCCAGGTAGATCTTTCGGGAGAAGCATTTTTTGATGTAACACACAACCCTGACCGCCCCTTCTCGATACAAAGCGGTGTCGGCCTGGTCCAGGTACTCGGGACCTCGTTCAACGTGAGCAACCTGCCGGGTGAAGACCCGATTGTGGTTACGGTTGCGACCGGACGAGTAGCCCTGAGCCATGTCGATTCAACAGCACGCACCATTTTGGAAGCAGGATACCAGGGGATGCTTAGCAAGGCAACAGGAACGCTACGCCAGCAACCCAACAACAATCCTGATTTCATGGCATGGCGCGCGCAGCCACTGGCTTTTGATGGGACTTCTTTTGATGAAGTGGTTACAATGTTACAGGCACATTTTGCCATTGTAATTGAGCCGCCCGCTGAAGCCCTGGCAGCATGTACATTTACCGGTGAATTTGAGGCGCCGGCACTTGGAGAAGTGCTTGCTGCCCTCTCATTCAGCCTTAACGTCGACGCTTCTGTAACCCAAGGTGTATATGCGTTTAACGGTACCGGATGCTCCAAATGATTTTCCCACGGATTCACCGGGGAAATCTCATCCGAACTGATTAAACCATGAAATACATACATCTGCTTTTTGCATTGCTGCTCACAGCATTCGTGCCCCACACCGATGTGGCAACAGCCCAGGATATTCCACCGCAAGCTGTTCCGATTACCCAGTCTATTCGCGGGACGGTTGTAGATCTTGATACCCAGGCACCGTTGATCGGGGTCAATGTCATCGTCCTAAATACAAATCCGCTTAAAGGTACCAGCAGCGATGTAAACGGCCGCTTCGCAATTACGGACGTGCCCGTTGGCCGCGCCACACTCCAGGTCACCTACATCGGCTATGAGCCTCTTGTACTATCAGACATGCTGATTACGGCCGGCAAAGAGCTGGTACTTGCTCTGGAGCTCCAGGAATCGGTCATCGAAACTGAAGGGGTGGTTGTTGTAGCAGATGAGTTTGAAGGCGTCGCAGTGAATGAAATGGCAACGGTCAGCGCGCGTTCTTTTTCTGTTGAACAAACCCAACGCTACGCAGCCAGTATTTCCGACCCGGCACGTATGGCCCAGACATTTGCCGGCGTCACTGGTGGCGGGGATGACTTGCTCAATGACATCGTGGTGCGCGGCAACGCTCCCAAAGGCCTGTTGTGGCGTTTAGAAGGCATCGAAGTGCCTAATCCCAATCACTTTGGCGGCGAAGGCGCATCTGGCGGCGGCGTGAGCATGCTAAGTTCGAGCACCCTGAGCCGGTCCGATTTCTTTACCGGCGCTTTTCCAGCTGAGTATGGCAATGCAGCTTCAGGCGTGTTTGACTTGTTCTTGAGAAATGGTAACGCGGTGAAACGGGAGTATGCATTCCAAATCGGGGTACTGGGGATTGATGCGGCCATCGAAGGGCCATTCAGTGCTGATTACAATGGCTCGTTCCTGATCAACTACCGGTATTCTACGCTGGGTGTGCTTAACAACTTTGGCGTGTTGCCAGACGAGTCCATCCAATACCAGGATCTGTCTTTCAAATTCAATTTCCCTACCCAAAAAGGCAATAGCTTTACGCTCTTTGGCCTGGGCGGCGATGCACAGGATATTTACGGATCAGCGGTTGCGGACTCCACGCAGTGGGTAGACCCGATCGACGACGCCATCAACGGGAAATACGCACCACGGGTTGGCATACTCGGCGCTTCTTACCTGCATTTGCTTGGGCCAAACACATACCTCAAAGCGATCGGCATGATTTCGGGGGAGCGAAGAACAGACGACGAACTGCTGCTCATTCCGAGTGAAGACTACCGCGGCCGGATCCTCGAGCAGCAAGATACCCGCAACGCAGCATATCGGGCTTCGCTTCAGTTGAATCACAAGTTCAATGCCCGCCAGACGCTTCAGGTCGGCATTGTAGGCAGCCAGCTTTCATACAACCTCGTTGACCGCATCAGGGACAGCATAAACGGTCCCCTGATCAACTTCCTCGACCAGAAAGGAAGCACAAACATGTTGAACAGCCACGTCCAGCTCAAGCTTCGGCCATCTGCCCGACTCACCCTCACGCCCGGTGTGCACTACACGTACTTTGCTTTCAACAAAAACCACTCCCTTGAACCGCGCATCGGCGCAGCATGGCGGCTGTCGGAAACGCAAACACTTTCGTTTGGCGTTGGTCTGCATACCCGCACCGAATCCACAGCGTTGTACCTCGCAGAACGGACCAACGCCGCCGGCCA
>JBCCIM010000298.1 GCA_039111535.1 Bacteroidota bacterium
GCTGGTTTAAAGAGAGGCCGCTTAAAGGGCCACGCTTCTTCCTCTAGCTGTCGGGCTTCGTCGGCATGCGACATCGGAGCACCTCGGCCTTCGAGCCATGTCTCTTTTGTAAGCTCGTGTAGCATGCCATATTTTTCTACATACACGTAATATTTTTCATCCCCACTGGCAAAGAGTTGAGTTTGCAACAATGAGGAGTACAAGTTCTCAGAAAGCAACGTCCAGTCATCTGAGAACTGCATTTGTACGCCAAAACGCGCATCAATCTGCAATGGCTGGGCAACAACTTGGCATACACACAGCATACTGCATGCTAACACAAGCACAAATCGCATCATAACAAACCTGCAAATCGGAGCGGGAGATGTGGTTTTATTGAACTTTCAACACACCTCGCATCGTGAGACCATGGCCCGGGAAAGTGCATACAAACGGGTATTCTCCGGGTGTTGTAGGGGCCTCAAAATATATGGTCTGTTCCGTTTCGGGTTCCAGTAAGCTCACATAATGCAGCACCGTTTCTGCTTCAGGCACGTAGTTCATTTCCTGCCCGCGAATGCCCAGATTCATTGCAGCCTCAACAATGTTATCTACGGCACCGGGTGTTGTTATTACCAGGTTGTGCAGCATGTCGTCGTCGTTATTGAATCGGAAGGCAACTTTACTGCCAGCTGTAACGGTAAACGACGGCGTATCGAACAGCAGACCGGGCAGCGTTGCAACGGTTAGCGTATGATCAGCTTCGCCTCCCCATGATGCCGGCATGGTTGTCACATTCCGTGGCGATGCGACAGCAGCAGGCGCATTCGCTGAAGTCTCAGGAACGGCAATGCCATTGCCTTCAGGGATATTGTTCAGGGTGTAAAACGCAAAGTCGTGCAGCAAGGGCGTACCATCGGCTGCCTGTAAGTCGCCAAGCTTGAACTCATGGATGTAGCCGGCGCGTAACCCATCAACCACGAGGCTCACGGTAAGCCCGTCCTCAGATATTTGCACATCTTGTATCGCCGGCTCTTCGATATTGATGGCCGGACTGCCGTAAGTATTGTGATACTTATACGTAAAGCTGGTCAGTTTGAACATCTCAGCCACCGCTGCACTCGCTTTTTCGACGGGCTTTGTAAAGACCACATCAAAACCGTTTGACTTGGCGTGGATCTCTTTCATTTCAAAAGGCATATTGCCTGTCCAGACGAGCCGCTCGAGGGCATAAGGCGCCTTGCCTGTCGCATCCCAGCCCCTGCTTGTCTGACCGATGAACAGCGAGTTGTCTTTGCCCCAGGCCGCGCGAAGAATGCCAGAAGCAAAGCCTTCATAAAATGGGAAGTTAGCGCCTTGATACACGCCATTTACTTTTTCAAGGTACACGCGCATCAACTTGCTGTGCCCCTGGTCGCCAACCAGCAATTGGCCGGCAAATGGCCCGAAGTCGCCGGCAGTATTGTCTTCAATAATGGCAGATGTAGAGATTCCCATAATGGTATGGGGAAACCACACCGTTGGCAGCTTCAATTCAGGTACAGCCTCTTTCGCTTTAAACATCGGCTCACCCGTGTTTGGGATGTCCTCTACAGCAAGCTGGATAGGCGAGTTGGGTTCATCAGCCCATGCGAGTCCTGCCGGGTGTCCAAGAAAATCACCGGCTTCGATGTGCGTCATCCAGCCAGAGCCGATCCAGTCCCCCTGGTTTTCGCCATAGAAAATGTCGCCAGCATCCGTGATGCCTATGCCGGCTGGCGACCGGAAGCCAACAGCCATGGGCTTTACTTCGCCGTCAGGCGTAATTTCGAGCGCCCAACCACGCCACTTAACGCGGCTGTCTCCATGCCCAACCCAACCCAGATTCAGCGATACAAAGAAGTTACCATTGGGCAATGCAAGCGGGCCGTAAGAATACTCGTGGTAGTTACCCGTCAAAGGCCATGCATAGACCGTTTCAAAGACATCTGCTTCCTCATCGCCATCTTCATCAATCATGCGCGTCAATTCACCGCGCTGCGTAGCATAGAGCGCATCATCTTTCACCAACAAGCCGAGTGGTTCATGCAAGCCTGCTGCAAATCGGTGGTAGCCCGGCTGCGGATTGGCCTGGTAAGCACCATCAACAATCCATACCTCTCCCCTGCGGGTGGCCACAACGGGCCGGCCATCCTCCATCATATCAAGTCCGCCTATCTCTAGCGGCACATTGTCTGGAATCGGCAGCGTTATCAACTGATAGTAGTAGCCTTCCTGATCCGGGGCAAAACCAGCCGGATCGCCGTAGTCTTTTGGTGGTGTACATGAAGCGCACAACAGCAAAACAACAATAACCAGGCTCCAGTTCTTATACATAATGCATCCTCTTAAATTTTTCCGGTGCCTGCTGGGTTACCAGACCAGGTTATAGGTGAGCGTTGAGCTGCCGTTTTCAAGCGATACGGGGACCGCAAGTGCTGTGCGGCCGTCTCGATCCAGCAGTGACACTTCCGTCTCAGGGTCCATTTCCAGGTAGATGCGTTGTCCGTCAAGGGCATAGCGACCATTGCCGAGCGCCTTCACGGAATCGCTCTCCGCCAGGACACACCATACCTTTTGTCCGCCGGCTTCTCCTTCCAGTGAGAGCGTTCTTTCAAGGAATTTTTGCTCAGCATCGGGCACAATGGCATCTTTTACCGCGATGCCTCCAGCAGTGTACTCAAAAGCCGGCTGCCCGTCATCGTCCAGTCGGTAGCGCTCAAAGTTAAAGTCAGCAACTTCCAAATCACCAGGGTTGCCCATGTAGATGACAGGATTGCCGGCGCGCTCAATCAAGCTTCCCAATGCAACCGCGCTCTGCATATTGCCGCGCTGGTACCACATGGTTGACGTATCAATAAAGGACCCTTTCCAAAGATGCAGCAAACTGCCATTGCCCATATCGTAGGCATAATGCAATCCTCCCGGGAAGCCAACAGAAATGGCATGGGTCCGTTTTTCCTCGCCATGGACAACAAAATTTCGCTGTACAATCGGCTGTTGTGAAACTTCAACCTGATAGGCAGAAAATGCATCGTCAGGCACTGAACCAGATGCTGTAAGTTGCGTGCGCAAGACCCCCGGGCCACTCACATACCACCCAAGTGCAGTAGGTACGTTGTGCCAGAGCCCCTTTGCATACGTCAGCGCAAAATTATGCTGGCCGCGGCGCAACCGAACGGTCGCTGTGCGGCGGGGAAACTCACCAACGCGAGAAATATCTTCACCCGTCTGGTCGTTCAACAAGGCCTCACCATCAACTTCCAGGGCAAACCGGGCCGAGTGCACAACCTCAAAGGTATAGTCTCCCGTTCGAGGCACAGCAATATTGCCTTCAAACCGAAGCGCAAAAAGCTTGGTGGTATCAGCTTTCTCTGAGGAGACTACATCTGTTACTTCAGATTTCACCAAACTCAATTCATCCAGCGCCGGCATCTGGTGCGGAAATTCTCCGCGGTAATAGTTGTAAACCAGATTTGAGAGCTCAACAGGGGCGGTATCAAACATACGATAGCGGATGTTTCTAAAAGCAACCGGCCCATGGTCCCCCTGGATCATGAGGGGTGCAGCAGCAAGTTCGGTGCTTTCGTCTGCAGCCGCACGTGTTGGCCCGGTCACGGGCACATCTTCGTGCAGCACAATACCATTCAAGGTCACACGGACAAAACGTGCATCGCGTACTTTGTTACCCTTTGCATCAAAGCGGGGCGCCTGAAACACAATGTTCAGGTGCTGCCAAAGTCCGGGTGCACGCGCCACATTCACGGGTGGTGCATGCCCTTCGTATCCCCGCTCACCTTCTGGCCGTGATTCATCCCATCGCTGGTAAATACCGCCAATATCGCTTTGCTGTGGTTCTTTTATGCCCCAACTATCCAGTAGCTGAATTTCATAGCGGCTCTGGAAATAGATACCCGAGTTAGAGCCTGGCGGCATCATTACTTCAAGGTCCAACTCAAGATCAGCATGATCCCATGCGGTAAACAGGTGGCCCCTGGCATCTTCTGTTTGTGCATTTATCAGTACGCCGGTGCCAGCTTCGTAGGCAAAGCTCCAGCGGGTCATTCGATCCGAAGTGGCACTGCCGGCTACCTGCCAATTTGGTGTTGTGGGTTTGAATGCTGCCAGATCATTCAGGGTGAGTGATTGAAAAGGCGTTGCTTCTTCCTGGGCATACAGCACCGTGCTGCATAGACCCATGACAAACAGCAACAGCATCAAGCGTCGTTGCATGTACTTATCCTCCGGGGTACTAAATAGGTGGGTGGTGCAGCTTTTCAGTGTTAAAAGTCTGTGTCTGCTATTTCCAGGTCCAGCTCTTTAATCCAGATATTTCGATAGCGAACATCGTGTCCTTCAGCCTGCAGTTTCAATCCACCTGGTGTATCTGTCACGCCATATCCTTTGTTATCTCCCCCGTTTAATCCTGAAAACGGACCGCCCCAAACTTTGGCAATCGGGATGTTGGCGTGGACTTTTTCACCATTGAAGTAAATGGTCACAAGCGCATTTACCACACGCTGGTCTTTGTCAAAACGCGCAGCACGAAAAACAATGTCATAGGCGTTCCACTGCCCGGTACCATTGTATGGTGCGTAAGAAGCGGCCTTCTCATTGATCACAGCGGCCATGCCATGATCGGTAGAGTCTCCATCGAGCACCTGGATTTCATATCTATTCTGGAGATAAACGCCGCTATTCCCCCCTTCTTGGGTAGCCAGGAATTCGATGTGCAGGCGAAAGTCGCGGAATTTCTTTTTTGTGACGATGTCTGCCGCACCATAGAGTCCGCCGGCAGCTGAAGGATCCATCGATGACATAGCTGTTCCATCATCCACTGGGTCGTTGACAATTTCCCACTTGATTGGCATTTCAGCTTTAAACCGAGGGCCTTCCCAGTAGACCCAATTTTTATGTAGCATCTCAGCGCTACCATCGAACAACATTTCAGCATCAGCAGGTGCAGTGGCGCCAACGCCAATCTGCGCCAACGCAGGGCCGGCTGTACATACTACAACAAGTAAAAGGGCTACAGCTTTAGGCACAGGGAATCGTTTCATGGTTCTACTAACTGGTGTTAAAGAATGGGTATAAAAAAGC
>JBCCIM010000299.1 GCA_039111535.1 Bacteroidota bacterium
CGAGCAGATATTCACAGAGGAAGCGCCAGCTGGCACGTATACAGTCCGTGTTTCTCACAAAGCAACATTGCACAACAACGCACCGCAATCATTTTCGCTGTTGCTTACGGGTATTGAGCGCGCCAAGACATCCGTAGAAATTGATAGTGCATACGCTGAACCGGCCATAGGCAGCACCATGGTGACATGGGAAACACTGGTAGAAAACAGGCCCGGACACTTTATCATCGAGCGTTCACACGCAGAATCAACCTCGGCTATTTCAGGAGCTCTTTCCCGGCAATTTGCTAAGGTAGTCGAACTACCTGGTCGCGGCAATACGGCGGCAGGCACAACCTACGCCTATTCAGATGCGGTGTACTTAACCGGACAATACGTGTATCGTATTCTTTTTGTCGGTGCAGATACAGGAACACGTACTTTACTGCGTGAGCTGGAGGTAGCGGTGCCGGCGCCAATGTCGTTTGCCATTCAGACAATTTTCCCAAATCCTGCAATCGACGAAACGCAGGTTGTGGTGGATTTACCTGAAGAATTGGCCCTAACCTATGCAGCCTTTGATCTACTGGGCAGGATGGTGGTCACACCTACAAAAGCCGCGCTGGGCGCTGGCCGGCACTTCATCCCATTTGACACAGCCACTTGGGCGCCGGGGATCTACTTCATCAGGATAAGTGCCGGTCAACAGCATCTGGTGCGCAAATTGGTTGTCATGTAAGGCATCGCCAAAACGTTTGTTCTGCGCCCAATGTTTTGTAGATTGGAGAAACACCACAAACGGCTTGCTCGTACCGGTGAAAGGATTATCGAAAAACTGTAGAACAACGCGGCGCTGCAATGGAATTTCTTATTTGGCTGGGCTTTTTGCTTGTTTACTCGATCATCAATGCGAGAAACAAGAAGAAAGGCCCACAGAAAGGTGCACCCGGCAGCACACCTGGCACCCAACAGAAAGCGCCTACGCTTGAAGATGCACTCCGAGAAATACAGGAAGCATTCCAGCAAGCTAGCCAGCCAAATGCGCCAGCGCCGGCGCCGGCGCCTGAACCACAAGCGCCAACGCAACCGAAACCAGCCAGAACAAAGCTGCCGCCTCGCGAGCCCGAGTTTCACTCCCTGGAACGACGCATTCCCGACCGTTCACTGGAATCCAAAACGCAATACAGTGAAAAAATCCTGACCCGTGGCACCCTTGAGGCGACCAAGACCTACGAAGATTCGTTTCCAACCAGCGATTTCTACGACGACAAGTACTCCCATCCCCATATGGAACCGTCTTCCGAACCATTGCTGGTGACAAAAAAGAAAAGCCGGGGCGCTGCAGACTTGCTTCGAAAACGCCTTGCTGACAAGAATTACCTTTCAGAAGCCTTTATCATCCAGCAAGTTCTCGGCGAACCACTTTCCAAAAAACGGTACAAATAGAAATAGGCAGCCCATTATGGACTGCCTATCCTACACGCTAGAATTTCTATTTTTTAGGAAGGAAACTCTCCGCCTTTCTTGAATACTGAAGCACCGATTGCACCGCCAATCGCACCCAGGATGGCGCCAATAATAGCACCAACGCCCATAAAGGCAAGATACGCTACAGGTGAGAAGATAAAGTCAGCGATGTCTTCCAGTTGTTCGTCATCCAGGGCACCCGACTCAGCGAAGCCTTCCATGACTTGCTCCATACCCGGCGCAACATCTAGTGCAATAAGTACATAGGAAACCAGGCCACCAACCAGTGCAGTTACAATGCCTGCAAGCGCGCCCATGCCAGCACCAGATCCACCTGCAATTGTCAATTCGTGGGTAGAAGTATAGTGCCATACGGCAACAACGCCGGCGATGGTGTAACCTAAACAACTGATACAGCCCCCGACAACAGGAATCAGGCCGATGAGGGGTGACAGCACGCCAACTATTGCGCCACCAAGTATAATAGACTGGGTTTTACTAGGCATTTCCAATGTATATGCTATTTAAAAAAACACGGTGGGTGGCTATTTCCTGCCAGGTAATCAAACCATAAAGGCTTATACAGGGCAAACCAGCCAGTTTAAAATAATACCAGGGTGATCAAAAGCCAATGTCTACGTCAGGATTACCAAATAGTTAGGATATTTGCTCAGAGGCACTGCCTGGCTCCATCATCTGATCCGCTTGAGTCGCCGCATCAGGCTGAGCAGATTTTCCTGCCAGGGCGTGGGCCAGATAAAAGCCTGCAATCACACCAAACAACAAACCGGTAGCCATGCGCGAAACCGGGGTATTGTGCCAAAATCCCAACAAAGGTGCCCCCCAATCCACAGCCAGCAAGGCGAGGCTTCCAAAAAGCGCAAGCCGCAGGCCTGCCGTTTTCACAGGCAAGCTCTGCAGGGCAAGGTAAGCGAGGGTTGCAAGCGGCAAGCCAAGGTAAATGCCGTAACATCGATGACAAACGCCAAGAGCAATCGCATTGATATGCGGGGAGCGTTCCGGAATCTGATGGCAGATCTTGGAAAAAGAAAGCATCAACAACGTGCGCCATTCAGCCGGCAGGAATGGTGGCAACGTAGCAAGCACAACAACAAGCGCAGAAACAAGAAACGCTATCCACCACCTGATGATGAACGATCGGGTCAATTTGTGCACAACCTCCTGTTTTGATGCGTTTCGGGTCAATTAAGGGAACAAGGGTAACGCCCCAAAGTTCACTGGACGCCCTGCTAAAAAGGGCTTACGACGTACCTGAGGCAAGATACGACGAAATGGCATTTTAAGGCATGTCTTTTTGTCGTAGATCCGCAGATCTGGCAGCAGATCCTGAAAACCTGGCGCAAATTAAAGCCCAACGCGGAATTGGTACGCTATGTGCAACACGCATACGCCTTAGCACTCGCGACATGAGAGTGCTAACAAATTGAGAAAGATGAAGGCTGTATTTGCAGCCTATCCCCTCCGGGGGTATGTAACTACCAAGAGGCAACAGTTAAAAAGAGGAAACCACAATGGGAAAAATCACTCCGCTGGGCGACCGTGTCGTTGTTCGTCCTGAAGCTGCCGAAGAGAAAACGGCAAGCGGTCTTTACATCCCTGACGCGGCAAAAGAAAAGCCACAGCGTGGCAAAGTCGTATCAGTAGGCCCGGGCCGTGTCGAGAATGGCACCAAAATCGACATGACCGTAAAACCAAATGATGTAGTGCTGTACGGCAAATACGCCGGCACCGAGATCAACGTAGGCGAAGAAGACCTGCTGATCATGCGCGAGACGGACATCCTGGGTATCGTTGGATAATCTGTACAAAACTGTACAGATTATTTTTTTGATCTGAATTTTTCCACAAAAGAATAGATATGTCAAAGCAAATCGTTTTTGATACAGACGCACGCGCTGCATTGAAGCGCGGTGTCGACACGCTTGCAGATGCAGTGAAGGTTACGCTTGGTCCTAAAGGCCGTAACGTGATCATTGAAAAGAAATTTGGCTCCCCTACTGTCACCAAAGACGGTGTAACGGTTGCTAAAGAAATCGAACTGGAAAATAAAATCCAGAATGTAGGCGCACAGATGGTTAAAGAGGTTGCCTCTAAAACCTCTGACGTAGCTGGCGACGGTACAACCACTGCTACCGTACTGGCCCAGTCTATCATGACAGCCGGACTGAAAAACGTTACCGCTGGTGCCAACCCAATGGACCTGAAGCGCGGTATCGACAAAGCCGTTGCGGCAATGATTGAGAATCTCCGCAGCCAGAGCCGCGATATCGAAGACAAAAGCGAAATCGCTCAGGTTGCTACCATCTCGGCCAACAACGACTCGGACATCGGCAACTTGATCGCTGATGCATTTGAGAAAGTAGGCAAAGACGGCGTTATCACGGTAGAAGAAGCACGTGGCACCGAAACCAACCTCGACGTTGTTGAAGGTATGCAGTTCGACCGTGGCTACCTCTCTCCTTACTTCGTAACCGACGCGGACAACATGGAAGTTGTCCTCGAAGATGCGTTCCTGCTGATCCACGACAAGAAAATCAGCGCAATGAAAGATCTCCTCCCAGTGCTGGAGAAAATTGCGCAGATGGGCAAGCCCCTCCTCGTTATCGCTGAAGATATCGAAGGCGAAGCGCTTGCTACCCTCGTTGTGAACAAACTCCGCGGTACCCTTCGCGTAGCTGCAGTTAAAGCACCAGGCTTCGGCGACCGCCGTAAAGCAATGCTGGAAGACATCGCAATCCTGACCGGTGGCGCTGTAATTTCAGAAGAAAAAGGATACAAGCTCGAAAACGCCACGGTTGAGTATCTCGGCCAGGCCAAACGCGTAGTTATCGACAAAGACAACTCTGTCATCGTTGATGGCGCCGGCGAAGGCGACCAGATCAAAGCACGCACCAACCAGATCAAACAGCAGATCGAAGCTACGACAAGTGACTACGATCGCGAGAAGCTCCAGGAGCGCCTTGCCAAGCTTTCTGGTGGTGTTGCTGTACTGAAAATTGGTGCAGCCACCGAGCCTGAAATGAAAGAGAAAAAAGCACGCGTTGAAGATGCACTCCACGCTACACGCGCTGCTATCGAAGAAGGCATCATCGCTGGTGGCGGTGTAGCTTACCTTCGCGCCCTGCCTGTGCTTGACAAGGTCAAGACAGAAAATGAAGATCAGAACATCGGTGTTCAGATCATCCGTCGCGCTGTTGAAGAGCCGCTGCGTCAGATCTCTGCAAACGCCGGCCAGGAAGGCTCTATCATCGTACAGCGTGTAAAAGAAGGCAAAGACGACTTCGGCTACAACGCCCGTACGGAAGAGTTTGGCAACCTGATCGCTCAGGGTGTTATCGACCCAACCAAAGTTACGCGTACCGCACTCCAGAATGCTGCTTCAGTATCTGGCCTCCTGCTGACAACGGAAACCGTTGTTGCAGACAAGCCTGAGAAAGAAGCTGCTGGCGGTGGCCATGATCATCACGATCATGGTGGCGGCGGCATGCCAGGAATGGGCGGCATGGGCTTCTAAATCAGTCCGTACCGAATACAAAAAAGGCGGGTCCGTTTGCGGACTCGCCTTTTTGCGTTTCAATAGATACGTAATTTTAAGCGCCTATCTTGCTACCATTAAAGAAAGC
>JBCCIM010000300.1 GCA_039111535.1 Bacteroidota bacterium
AAAATTGATACCGACAACGCCTGGCTACAACTTGCCATTAACGCCACGCGATTCAACTTGCAGGGAGAGACCTATATGCTGGTTTCGGTGCAAAATATCGGCGCTGAACTCGAAGACCAGGAGTTGGAAGCCGTGCAGCATATGACCCGCGTGCTGGCCCATGAAATCATGAACTCGATTACGCCCATTGCCTCGCTTGCCGGCTCCGCCAGACATCATCTCGAAGCAAACAGCACGGATAAACAAGGAGAAATCCCAGAAGCACTCGTCGATTTGCGTGACGCACTGGATACCATTGAGAAACGAAGCCAGGGCTTGCTGAATTTTGTCAACTCATACCGCCAAATTGCGCGTATCCCCCGCCCTGATTTCCAATTGGTAGAAGTAGGGGCCTTGTTTCGACGGGTCTCAAACCTGCTCGGTGCGCAAGCCAATGATGTTGATCTGAAAATTGACGTTGAGCCGGCTAACCTCACGGTCCTTGCCGACCCGGATCAAATGGAACAGGTGTTGATTAATCTGACCAAAAATGCCATTGAATCGCTCGAAGGCAAAGAAAATGGACAGGTGCGCCTCGAAGGCAGCCTGAGCCGCAGAAGCAGGGTCACCTTAAAGGTCACAGATAACGGATCCGGCATTGCAGCAGAAAATCAGAGCCAGATTTTTGTCCCGTTCTATTCCACAAAAGCAACGGGGTCGGGAATCGGTTTGAGTTTATCGCGGCAGATTATGCGCCGGCACGGCGGCAGCCTGCGCGTCCAGTCAAAACTGGGAGGCCCCACCAGTTTCCTCATGCACTTTTAGTGCTACAGCCTTCATGCTAGAGCGGCTCCGGGCGGAAGCCATAGAGATTCACTTCTTCCTCCCCCTTCAAACACAACAGAGACAACATCAGATAGAGGTTGTAGACAGGGATAAAAGCCAGGACAAGGTGCCAAGCCGGCCGATCCAAGTCGTGTAAACGACGTATAGCAGCCGTTAACAGGGTGACCAGCGCCAGCGCCAGACTCGCAGTTACCACATAAAACGCTACCGTTTGCATCCCTACAAATACGCTAAGCTCATATACAAGAAATACGAGCCCCAGCAATCCCAAACTAAACAGGTAACGATTCTGGTAAGTAGAGCGTCCCAATCGGCCTTGAACAGAAAACAGGTTGTGCATCGTTAAAGTCCTCCTTGTTAAGGTATCCGGTGTTTCAGTACGCGGTAATGGGTTGCGAATCATGCGTATATATGCAGTATTTTATGTGTTTGGGGCGGGAGAGTTACAGCACTGCAGCAGCCTTTTTCTACTCCTGCAGTGCCATTCGGGAATGGTATCGCCAGATAAGACGCCATCGTAATGCTGCCCTGTTCAAACGCGTTCAAATTGCGTGAGAATACACGTTTCAGATTATCCTTTCATTACCTATCTTCTGGACGACAGCCGGCTAGCTGCCTGCGTTGTTTATTCCATGAAAACGAAGCCCTTTCACGCAAAGATTTCTCAGGTGTGTACTGCCCCGTCGCCCGTATTCACATCTGAACACAAGGAGAGACCATGAACAGAAACGAAATGTTGAGTCGCATCGAAGAGGTGGGTGAACGCTGGGACGTAATCATTGTGGGAGGTGGTGCAACCGGATTGGGTGCTGCAATTGATGCTGCTGCACGGGGGTATCGCACCTTGTTGCTGGAGCAGCATGATTTTGCAAAAGGCACCTCGAGCCGTTCAACCAAACTTGTGCATGGCGGGGTCAGGTACCTGCAGCAGGGTAATGTCTCATTGGTTGTCGAAGCGCTCCGCGAACGTGGACGCATGCTCCGGAATGCACCACACCTGGTACATAACCTGCCTTTTGTTGTACCGAATTACGACTGGTGGGAGGGTCCATTTTATGGGATTGGCCTGAAAATCTACGACATGCTGGCCGGCAAAGAAGGCTTCGGCACCTCCAAGCACCTTTCCCTGGAAGAAACCCTCGAACGGATCCCAACCATCGAGCCGGAAGGCCTCCGCGGCGGCACCATTTATTATGACGGGCAGTTCGACGACGCCAGGCTCGCCATCAACATGGCCCAAACAGCGGTTGACCTCGGCGGCACAGTTGCTAACTACATGAAAGTAGTCGGCCTGACCAAAGATAATGATATGGTGCGCGGGGTTGTTGTAGAGGACCAGGAATCTGGTAAATCGTACACGCTTTCAGCCCATGTTGTGATCAATGCTACGGGGGTGTTTACCGATGCTGTGCGCCAGATGGACGACAACACAGCTGTCCCGATGGTGCAGCCCAGCCAGGGCGTTCACATTGTGCTCGACCGTTCTTTTCTCCCGGGTGACAGTGCCATCATGGTTCCGCACACCGATGACGGGCGGGTTCTTTTTGCAATACCCTGGCATGAACGCATTGTTGTAGGCACAACAGACACGCCGCTTGACGCGCCGGCCCTGGAGCCCCGCGCCCTCGAAGATGAACTGTCGTTTTTGCTGGAGCATTCGCAGCGGTACCTGACCAAAGACCCGACCGCTGAAGATGTATTGAGTACGTTTGCCGGCCTGCGTCCGCTTGTACGCAACCCCGACGCAGAAAACACTGCTGAAATTTCGCGCGACCATACGATCCAGATTTCCAGAAGCGGGCTCGTAACCATCGCCGGCGGCAAATGGACCACCTACCGGAAGATGGCGGAAGACGTAATCGACCAGGCAGCAACGATTGCCGGCCTGCCCGAACGGCAATGCGCAACCAAAGATTTACCTATCCACGGCTGGCACGCTTATGCCTCAAAATTTGGTGACCTGGCCTACTTTGGTGCGGATGCGCCGGCCGTTAAGACCCTCATCAAAGAGGAGGCTGGCCGCGAAGCACTCTTGCACCCCAATCTGCCCTACCAAAAAGGTGAAGTGATTTGGGCCGTGCGCGAAGAAATGGCAAGGACGGTCGAAGACGTAATGTCTCGCCGTACACGCGCCCTTTTGCTGGATGCACGGGCCAGTATCGCCGTTGCTGACGAAGTTGCAGCCATGATGGCAAAAGAATTGGGCTACGATGCTTCTTGGCAGGCAGAACAGGTAAACACCTTTACCAAGCTTGCCCGCCGTTACCTGATCTGATCTGCTACAGGCCGGCAGTAATGGAGAACAGGCTAAGGTCGATCCGGTTCAGGATTGACACCGTCCGTTTTGCCATACATTTACAGATGACTTCACGCAATTTGCGGAGGGTAAAGGGGCGCGCGAGGTACGCATCAAAGCCGGCTTTACCCAGCATGGCGCGTTCTTCCACACCACAAAATCCGGTCAGTGCAACCACAGGAATTACCGCCCCGGCTGCGATCCGCCGAAAAACGCGCAGCATACCAACTGCTTCTGTTTCACGATCCTGCTCTACGTTGAACAGGATCACATCAACAGGCAGGGATTGCAGCATCTGGATGCCATACCGTGCAGTTTCTACCATCAACAAGTTGTAATCGGATGAGAGAAAGCGTTTGTAATGCTCCTGCATTTCGCGGTTTTCTTCGAAGATGAGCAAGGTTGGCCGCTTGAGCACATCTACACGGCTTGGCATTGCGCGTCGGGGGGCAACGGGGAGCGGATCGGATACTACGTTCCGACGGACAAAGGTACGTTCTGCGATTTCCATAAAATTGGTGGCCGGCACCATCCATCAGTCAGGGGCCTTCAATACCTTATTACTTGAAATGCGACGTGCGATAAGGGTTACAGGGCGTAGTTGCAAGAAGAAAAGACATGCAAAAACAAACTACGGGCTGTACACCTAAAGACAGGAATGCACTGCGTCAAAAAGAAAGGCGTCGAGAACAGTATCGGCTATTAGATTAGCTTTATTGGAGAGGTGAAGATTTGAAGAATGTACTTGCTAACCATGTGTCGTGTTAAGATGTTCCAAAACATAACTTATCGCAATTAGCCATGCCAGACTCCCCCACTTACGACGTCCTCACCTTTGGCCGCACGTCCATCGATTTGTATTCGAACGACCTCGGCGTTCCGTTTGAAAACATCTCTTCTTTTGGCGCCTTTGTGGGCGGATCTTCAACAAACATTGCGGTGAGTTGCGCGCGGCTTGGACTGCAAACCGCCTTGCTGACTGCTGTGGGTAACGACCAGGTGGGCAAATTTGTGATGCGTTTCCTGAAGGATGAAGGGATAGAGACCGCATTTATCCCAACCCTCGATGGTCCGCGTACGCCGGCGGTGTTGCTCGGCATCGAACCACCAGATCGCTTCCCCCTCGTCTTCTACCGCGACAATGCGCCGGACTTGCAGTTGTCCATCGATCACGTACTTGAGACCGACCTTTCCCGGTTTCGCACGATTATCCTGTCTGGCAACGCACTCAGCAAAGACCCGAGTCAGACCTCAACCTTTTTTGCGGCAGAAGAAGCCAATCGCCTCAACGTACCGGTTATGCTCGATCTGGACTTCCGGGCCGACCAGTGGTTTGACCCACGGGCATACGGCGTGATGGTACGGGCTTTATTGCCGCGTGTACAGGTTGTTATTGGTACAGAGGAAGAGATTTTGGCGGCAAGCCTGCAGGAAGCGAGTCAAATTTCGATCAAGCACCAGCAAGTATCGGCACCAGAAATCAAGGGAGATCTCGAAAAAGCAATCGATAGGGTACTGGAGTCAGGCGTTGAAGTGCTTATCGTAAAACGCGGAGCTGCCGGCTGCTCATATTTCTGCAAAGGTGAGCCGGAGGTGAAAGTACCTGGCTTTCCGGTTGATATCCTGAACGTACTTGGCGCCGGCGACGCGTTTGCCGGCGGGTTCACCTATGGCTACCTGCAGGGCTGGGATCTCTACAAAGCCTGTCGCATGGGTAATGCCTGCGGCGCCCTCGTTGTCACGCGTCACGGCTGCGCCAACTTTATGCCTACGCTTGAGGAGGTTGAGGCTTTTGTGGATGGTGGGTTGGAGGAGTGAGGAGTGAGGAGTGAGGAGTGAGGAGTGTGTCTCGTCCTGCTATAGGTTTACAGCAAAGCAAGTAAACCATGGAAAAGCGAGTAATAAAGCGCTATAGTATATCATTCAAGAAACATCTAGTGGGAGAATATGAGTCTGGTG
>JBCCIM010000301.1 GCA_039111535.1 Bacteroidota bacterium
ACCCGAAAACCCGAAAACCCGAAAACCCGAAAACCCGAAAACCCGAAAACCCGAAAACCCGAAAACCCGAAAACCCGAAAACCCGAAAACCCTTAATCACATCCTGGTTCTACGGGGAAACAGTTGATGAGTCCGACTGTGCGCTGTAGAATCAGGGCTGCGTCGAGGGAGCTGATGCTGCCGTTGCCGGACACGTCGGCAAGGGTGGCATTGGTGCCGTCGAGCACTGCGAGGCCTACCACGTGGGTGAGCACCTCGGAGGCGTCGCGGGCAGATAGGGTACCGTCGCCTGTTGCATCGCCGTAGACGGCAGAACTGCCATCCGCAACAGAAATAGTAATGGTTGCTGTATCTGAATCGCCGCGTTCATCAACTACGAGTAGCGAAATTACGTATTCCCCGGGTGTGTTGAAGGTTTTGGAGACAATTTCGCCAGCATCGTTTGTCCCATCGGGAAACGACCAGTCATAGGCCACAAGTACGCCGTCTTCATCAACAGAGGCTGATGCGTCGAGGGTGACGGTGAACGGGGCAAAGCCGGAGGTTGCCGAAGCTTGAATGTCGGCGTTTGGCACTTTATTATCGCTGAGATCTCCGCCGCCGTTCATGATGGCGTCTTCCATTTCGCGCCGGCTCCATCCCGGCAACGTTTTGCCATCAAATTCCAGGAGCCGTCTCATCCAGAAGTGAGCGATAATTTCATCGCCAATGGGGCCAGGATGAATTTCATCGCGTGCAAATGCGACAGCGAAGTTTTCAAAGGTAGGCGTCCACACATCGGGCCCTTCATAGAAGTTGGGCAAATTACGGCCAAGGGCTTCTTCGAGCGCGTATTTTTCATTTTCGATTTGTGGCTCCTGTACCTTTTTGTAGATATGGGTGGCCATGAAAACGAGGTCGGCACCATCTTCCTGGGCAAACTGATTATACAGCGCGATGGCATCTGCTCCCTGGTCGATGCGTCGCTGGTCGGTAGAGCTGGTAATGCCTTCAAGACGGTCCTCCCCAAAGACCCACTGCAAAGATTGCTGGGCGAGCAGGATTACAGGGAAATCAGGTTCGCTGGCCAATGCCGGCTGCAGCGTTTTTCTCCACTTATTGTCGCGTGCCTGGGCATCGAGGTCGATCCATTTGGCGATCGGTGTGCCACTTTCATAGGTGTTAATAACTTCAATGACCTGAGTGTTATTGAAGTAGCGGTTGAGCTTGCGCTGTAGCACAGACGGCCAGTTTCGCGTTGTTGAATATCCGTTTGCTACGAACACGCGCCGTTCCCCGGAAAATAACTCCGGTGGTGTATCTTGGGCCTGAACTGGGGTAAAGCCAGGTAAACAAAGGGCAATAAACAAGCACAGAAGAGCCCTGATGGGCATCATCTTTTTCATCGATCAGAAATATATATAAACCGGCGGGACTACTTCCACTGGTCCGCTGAGGGGCTACGCGGTATCCTGGTCAGTCCACCAGACATGGAACACATTTGCGGCGGAGGGCCTTGCCAATGGATGGCATATTTTGGAACACGGGACGCCTGATAGGTGACTACCCCAACAACTGCCATACACCCCAGACGCTACCAACGGCAACTGCCCAGGAAGAAACAATCATCAAGCCAATCATGGCGAGGCTCGACAAATTCAATTTGTTTTCCAGAATGACGAGTTGGGCGTTGACCCAATCTTCAGCCTGTTGCCGTGAAAGGCCGGCGTGCCGAACGCCTTCTGCAGTTGACATAGCAAGGTACGTACCTACGCCCGGATCATAGATTGCAATGCGGTCAGTTTCCATACTTCTGATTAGTTTGATGGTATGGTTTGGCGAAGGGGGGAGGGACGACACGGTCTCATTTTGGGATACCGATGCTGGCATACGCTGACCTTGCAATTTAAGCATGGTGTAAGGGGTTGATGCGCTCCCTGGTGCCAGAAAATGGGATAGTAAAATGTGCATTGTGGTGCTAAGAGGTTTAAATGGCATCGGGGAGGCAGTCGATGACAAAAAACAGATAAAATATCGTGCCACACTTTCGTGACATTTGAAGATATTTTTCGGGAGGCGCATCACTTGGTGTGCTTTAGACCGCCTTTGGTTACTGTTTGTTGCAGCACTTTTGTAACATTTGCAGATATTATGCGTGCTTATGCTACAAAGCAGTTGCTTATTTTTTAGCGTAAAACAACAAAGAAATGGGCCAGGATTTTTTCTCTCGTCTACGTAGACACAACAAATCAAAAGAAGATGTGGGGAAGCCGCTGCATCCCGCCAAGTACATGCTGGCCGGCCTCGAGATTTCTTGTACCCACTGTAAGAACAACCGCTTTATCGAAGGAGTAGCCCAGGTAAATACTACCGTAAAGTCTGCCATGCTTGGACTGGATTACAAAAAAGTCCACACGCTTGTCTGCTCGGAGTGCGGCTTTTTGCATTGGATGCTGCAAGAGCCCCATCGCATGCTCGATGACTCCTTGTTCGAATGAGTCCGGTTATACCATACTGAAGGCGAGACAACAAGCTGGTGAGCAGTATTATGACCGGTAGCAGAACACGCCTCCCTGTGCCAGGTGTTGATGGCCTATACATTTGGCGCAAAGAAAACGCTTAATTGTTTACAATCGGATAATTATAGCGCGAATTCTATGTGCTATCTTCTTCTTGCCTCTCTATGCTCCCCTGGATGATTGCACATCCATGATCCTTACATCTTACGTTTCATCTCAGGGAACCCATGAACCGATTGTTACAGACAATATGTCTGTGTCTGGCGTTTTTTGTATCCGCACAAATTACCCATGCCCAGACCACCGTATTTATAAATGAAATCCACTACGACAATGATGGTACAGACGAAGGGGAGGCGGTTGAAATAGCCGGCCCTGCAGGTACAGATCTCAGCGGCTGGAGTATCGTTCTCTATAATGGCTCTGCCACGCAGCTTAATGTATACAATACTGTTGCACTCACCGATGTAATTCCTGATCTGGGTAGCGGTTTTGGTGTGGTTGATATTGCCATTGCCGGCATCCAGAATGGTTCACCAGACGGAATTGTTCTGTTCGACGGGACCAATGTTGTCCAATTCCTGAGTTATGAAGGGACATTCACTGCTGGCAGCGGCGTTGCTGACGGCCTGACGAGTACCGACATTGGTGTGGAAGAGTCGAGCACAACGCCGATTGGTGAATCGCTACAGCTAGGCGGTTCAGGCACGACCTACGAAGATTTTACCTGGGAAGCTGCGGCTGCAAACACATTTGGTGCCGCCAATACCAACCAGGTCTTCGACGGTGACAGCACACCCAACGTTGTCATTAATGAAGTTGACGCAGATCAGGATGGCACCGATACGGCTGAGTTTGTAGAGCTTTTTGATGGCGGTAGCGGCAATACTGACCTCAGCGGCCTTGCACTTGTCTTTTTTAACGGGAGCAACGACCAGGCATATGAAGCTTTTGATCTGGATGGATTTTCTACGGATGCAGAAGGGTACTTTGTCCTCTGTAACGAAGCGGACAATGTGCCCAATTGTGACTTTGACGTCAATGATCCAGATAACCTGATTCAGAACGGCGCGGATGCCATTGCGCTTTACGTAGGTGATGCCACAAGTTTTGGTGATGGCACACCTGTTACCACGGATGACCTCATCGATGCGATCGTATACGATACAAGTGATGGTGATGACGCCGGCCTGCTGGTGCTACTCAACCCTGGTGAGCCGCAGGTCAACGAAGACGCCAACGGCAACAAAGACTTTGAATCGAGCCAGCGCATCCCTAACGGAGCGGGTGGTGCGAGAAACACCAGTACCTACGCGCAACTGGAGCCAACACCAGGTACAATAAATGGCGGAGAGCCATTGCCTGATGTAGTAATCAATGAATTAGATGCCGACCAGGATGGCACTGATACCGCTGAGTTTGTTGAGCTGTTTGATGGTGGTGAAGGCAATACGGATTTGACCGGTCTGGTCCTTGTTCTTTTTAATGGCAGCGACGATGCATCTTATGAGTCTTTTGACCTGGATGGATTTTCTACCGATGCAGACGGGTATTTTGTACTCTGTAATGAAGCGGACAACGTGCCAAACTGTGACTTTGATGTCAACGATCCGGACAACCTGATTCAGAACGGCGCGGATGCAGCTGCTTTGTATGGCGGAGACGCTGCAGATTTTCCTAACGATACGCCGGTCACAACGGACAATTTGATTGATGCCCTGGTGTACGGGACGGACGACAGTGACGATGCCGGCTTGCTCGTGCTGCTCAATGCCGGTGAGGCGCAAGTAGACGAAGACGCCAACGGCAACAAAGACTTTGAGTCCAGCCAGCGTATTCCTAATGGCGCCGGCGGTGCACGTAACACCAGCACCTATCAGCAGCTGCCACCCACACCCGGCACGGTAAATATGCTGCCGCCGCCAGATGTTGATATCGTGATCAACGAAGTGGATGCTGACCAGACGAGCACAGATGATGCTGAATTTGTGGAGCTGTATGATGGTGGCACAGGCAATACCGACCTGAGCGGTCTTGTCCTTGTCTTCTTCAACGGCAGCGACGATGCGTCATACGAAGCGTTTGATCTCGATGGGCAGACAACCAATGCTGAAGGGTACTTTGTCCTTTGCGGCGACGCAGCCAACGTTGCTAATTGTGATCTTGATGTTACGCCTGATGACAACCTGATCCAGAACGGTGCAGATGCTGTGGCGCTTTACGTTGGAGATGCCGCCGGCTTCCCTACCGATACGCCTGCATCCACAGACAACCTCGTTGATGCCATTGTGTACGATACCAATGACAGTGACGACGCCGGACTCCTCATTCTGCTTAATGCTGGAGAGGCACAGGTCAACGAAGACGATAATGGTGACAAAGACAACCATTCAAACTCACGATTCCCTAATGGGGAAGGTGGGCAGCGCAATACCGCATCTTATGATCAGATTGCACCAACACCGGGTACAGAAAACGGTGCTGTTGTGGTTGGTGGTATTGCTGAGATTTTTGAAATCCAGGGAGATAGTTTTGTCTCACCTTTCGAAAATACC
>JBCCIM010000302.1 GCA_039111535.1 Bacteroidota bacterium
AGGCGATCGATGATATATTCTACCCAAGAGCGTCCGCCAACCCATATTAAGTACGACCCCAATGAAGACCCCAGCAATGGAGAGACCGAGAAATCTACCGAGCGGTTATTTCGCCGGCCATACACAGGGACGTAATAGTCTGTTGACCCTACCGCAAACGGCTCAGCCAATGCAAGGATGGATGCCAACTGGCCCTGGTCATCGAAGGACGTAAAATCGCCGGCGGCAAGTTCATCTGGCGCTGTTCCGTTTTCATTGCCTATCGTCCAGCCTGTCTCCGTGGCCCTGAACGATTCGTTGGAAGCCCATGCGAGCCTGTTGTGCTCTACGCCAAAGCCTAGCTCGGCTTGCAGGTTGAGCCTCGAACCGACATTCCAGACGCCCTCTATGCCCAACTCATACTCAGCTCCTTCGCCATCGGCAAACCCAGCTTCCACAGCCGGACCTACCTGCCAGGCACGGCGTGAATCTGAAAGCGTCGACAGTTCTATGTCGAGGGAGTAGGGATTGGCCCGGGGGTACAGGCCGCGCGTGTCGAATTGGTTATATCCGCCAAACGGGTCTCTGTTGATTATTTGAATGTCGAATTCCCGAAATCCTTTTGTCAACCAACTGCTGAAAAAGAAGAAGCCGGACCCTGTGTATAGCGATCTGTCGTACGACCAGTCATTCCAGTTGAACATCCGGAGCGAGCCCCGTTCAAAGGGGCCAAAAGACTTGCCACCGTTTACCACGTTGTTGATATATGCGCTAAAGCGCAGTTGGTCGTTGCGGCGCAGGAGGCCCATGTCCCGCGGGTTGAAGGCGTCGCTCATTATTTCTGTCCCGAAGCCCCAGGTCCATATGCCGCGTGTCTTATCAAATCCAAGGGCTGTTGCAATACCTGTATCTTGTGTTGCCGATTTATCGCCGGGCGTAAACCGGTTTGAGAAGCTGAAATGGCCGTCGAGTCGGTATCGATTGCTGTTGAATCGGAGATCCCAGTCGACGCCGCCTGTATAGCTGCGGAGTGGGGTATCGTCCAATACGGATTTGTCGAAAGCTGTGAGAATGGCGCCTACGCTGGAATAGTCGCCTATTTGTTGAATAACACGCCCAACGCTATAGAGGCGGGTAGGGTCGAAGTTGGTGCCTGTCAGTGCCCCGAGAAAGCCAAAGGAAAACCCGCTGTCGGTCCGGCCTGAGAGTTTTGTTGCGCCTATAACGGGCGCCTGTGCGCCAATGCGGCGGGTATAGAGGAGCCCGTCGCGAAAGCCGAAGCGGTAGTCGAATATTTGGAAACCCTCGACAAAAAACGGCCTGCGTTCCTGCAAAATGGTCTCGAAAACCGTAAGGTTGAGAACGGCGGGGTCAGCCTCCACCTGGCCAAAATCCGGGTTGATGGTTGCGTCCAGCGTAATGTTGGATGTAATACCGAATTTGAGGTCTACACCAACGTCGAGGTCCCTGCTGTTTACGGATTGGCCGGGGTCTCCTTCCTCGAACCGCATTCCGGAAACAGTGTAGGGAATAAACTGGATATTACGTCGTGGCTTAATGTTTTTCAGGCCGGTTAGGGTGCCGTAATTCGCCACAGAACCGCCCGCATAGTCTTCGCGGCGAATAAGGGACCATTCACTGGTTTCACTGTTGCGCGGAATGACGCGCCGAAAGTTGATGCCCCATGTTTGTTCAGTCAGTTCCGGGAAGCGCAGCATGGAGTAGGGGATCCGCATTTCAACGCTCCAGCCGTCTTCGTGTACGCGTACCGCAGAGGCCCAAACAGCATCCCAGGATGTATCAAAAACGAGGGGGCCAAATCGAAAACTGCTGGCATCTGTGTTGACCCCATCGACCTGTATGCCGGCAGCATTTACGCCGAAGTTATAGGAGGTTTTGCGATCGTAATAAGAATCGATCGCAACAAGAAACCAGTCAGCCTGGTTGAGGTCATCACGCCGGCCGAGGGTGCGCAGTATTTTCTCCGGGGCCTCGTCATACATGTACGCCCCGATGTAGACAGCGTTGTTTGAGTAAAGTATGCGGACTTCCGTTTGTTGCGAAGCCGGCGCTCCTTCCTGTGGCTCGTATTGTTGGAATTCACTTGCCAGGGCGGCCGTGTTCCAACTGTCTTCGTCGAGCATCCCGTCAATGGCTATCGCTTCCGTTGTACGCTGTGCAATCAGGGACGGTCGCGTTTCGGGCGGGTCGTCTTCGGTGGCAAGTGCGGTTGTTGGTGCGGTTGTTGGTGCAGTTGCAAATGCAGCGGAAGGGGCAACAAGGGTGAGCACCAGGCAGAGCGAAAACAAGCGCTTCATTACGGCGGCGGGATATAGGGTGATTCAGCGTACAGGAGAATGCTTCTAAGTATCGCCTGTGAATGCGCCGGCTAAAAAATTAGGGTCCTAATACAGAATGACAATCTGCAACGCACAATTGTTGCTCGCAGATAGTTAAGTGTACGTAATGAGATGTTAAGAATGTAAAGGGTTTTTCCCGTCTAGTGCACGCAACGATCAATTTGTTATTGAATGGGCTGTGCAAGGGAGATGTGGAGTACGGGGAAATAGGTGTGGATATATTTGAACTGTGTGGCTATCAAATAGACAATCGCAGTCATTTCGAAAATCTCTTCGAGTGAAGTCAGGACCATAAAACGCGCCGTGGCGCCACCCTGAGTAGTATACTCCAGGGCTTCAAGCATCTCAAACCCAAGGGCACTACCAACATACACGGTTGCAGCCAGTGCAAAAGCAAAGCGGAAGCGGCCCGGTAATCCAAGCCAGAATCGTAAGTAGAAAATGGCAACGCAGAGGCTGAGGCTACCATAGATAAAAACCCAGGGCCATGCAACCAGGCCCGTCAAGTTAAAAGAAGACCAGATTAGATCTGTGTCGAGCTTTTCATGGATTTGGGTTGCTTCATCGAGAGAGAGGAAGGTAAAGATCAACGCGAGTCCGCCCCAGTATCCCCAGGAAATCTCTTTTTTAAGCCGAGTTGCTGTGCAGATCGTAAAAAAGAGTACGGCAGCAAGCAGCAGTAAGAATGCAGAGAAAAAAGCAGGGAAATTGCCTTCGCCTTCCAGCGAAAATTTCTCGACAAGAACTTCGGAAAATGGGTTTATGTCGTAGCTGAGTAAGCCCAGGCTTATAACATGCAAGAGCACGAGCAGGCAAGTTAGGCCAGAAAGTAGCCTGACAAACCTCCCGGACGAGAAGTTTAGGTACGTGTGGGTCATCACGTGTGGGTCATCAATGAAACGCTACAAAGCTAGGGAAGTGCAGTACACAGCATTACATTGCTTGGGCACAATAGCCAGAAACTGCAGGCGATAAAGCAAGGTAGTTTCTGGATTTTCTTAACGCTATGGTAACATGACTTTTGTGGTCTGCTCTTTTAGCACCTGATTATGTAATCGACCAGTCCATTCGCCTGACCACCTTTAAGCAAATGATGCAGGTTTTAGTGCCGAAAGCCAATGGCATCCAATGCAGCGCCTGATTTGCTTCATGTGGCATAAATCAGATGCCGTCTGCTGTCACAATTTCCTGTCTCAATCCATCGAGAGTTCGCTGTGGGCGTTCACGAAGAGCACGTCTTTGTTGGTGGAATGGCTTTTAAAGGTTTCGCCTTTGCGCTCCGCGAGGCCTTTGAGGTCAAAGCCGACAACGAGGAGGTCAGCGTCTGCTGAAAGTCGGGAAACGCGCTCGCGATAGGCTTCTACGTCGTCAATGGGGAGGAAGCGGATGTTTTTCTCTGATACTGGAATCCGGCCATCCGACATGAATTGCTGGAATTCGCGCCGGCGCTCTGCCAACTGATTCATCGGCATGGCCGCGAAGACCTTGATTTCAGCGTCGGCCCAGTCGGGGTGCCCCAACAGGATGTAACTGAAGAGAATCATCAGGTAGGCATTTTCCCTGTCATTCCAGGTAAGCCAGATATGGATGCTTTTGCGCTCTCCAAAATAGAAATCACTGTGCCGCAACACGAGCCGGGTCATTTTGGAATTGGAAGAAAACAGGCAACTCTCCGCTACTTCTTCCAGAATGGCATCTTCGTCGTGGATCGAGAATTCGAACAGGATTGAATTGTTGTTAAGGCCGGAAACGCCGGGTATCTGCAAGCTCTGGGCGAGGGCCGAGGTCATAGACGGGCTCACAACCGTATCCATATAAACCGGACTTTTTTGCTGGCGGGCTTGCCGGATCAAGCGCTCTTTAATCTGCTCGCTTTGCGCAAATGTTTTAGTGTTGAGCGGGCCTTTGATAAAGTGCAGATAGGTCCCAAATCCATAGCGATGACAAATCCACCGCATAAATTGCAGCGGAGACCGCCTGTCGAAAGTACGGTCGTTGATCATGATGACGCTTGGCCGCCATTCCGACGCAGAGATCCGACGCCGGCGCTCCTGCAGGCGAACGCTCATGTACCGGTTGGCCTGCGTCATAACGCCTTCAAACATTGCAGCAAGCCCGGTTTTGCCTTTTGATTTTCTTGCTACCAGGATGTAAAGACCCGACATAAACAGAATTGCCACAATCGCATAGAGCGGGTCCATGAGAAACATCATCAACGTACAGATGATGGCACCAAAGAGGCTCACGTACCACCGCGAGCGGAAGCTTGGGCGATAATCTGGGCGCGCAGCAAAGTGTTCGAGGAAACTAATTGCGCAGAGTGAACCATAGGTCACCATGAAAAACATGGAGATCAGGCGGGCGACAAAGTCGACGTTGCCGGCCATCACGATGATCAGCGCAAGTCCGCCTGTTAAAATGGTTGCATTCCGGGGTTCATTAACCGCACCTACACCCGTTTCCAACCATTTGTTGATACCTGGTAACGGCAAGCTGTTATCTGCACCGAGGGCCTGAATTGTCCGGGGTGCGACCAGTACAGAGCCCAGTGCCGAACTGATGGTTGCTGCTGCAAGGCCTATCAAAATCATCGGCCCCCAGATAGCAATTTTCTCCATGATCAACTGGTCTTCTGCCAGCATATCAATGGGCGCAGATGCCGCGAGTTTGAAAACGATG
>JBCCIM010000303.1 GCA_039111535.1 Bacteroidota bacterium
CGGCGATGAATGTCTTCCCGGCAATTATCTTTTTCCAGAAGCTTGCGACAGTAGTGTTGTGCAAGTTTGTATTTACCTGCGTTACAGTAGTGCGCACTGAGTCTGTCCAGTACATAGCAATATCCCTCACGCAGCGTAGTGCGCTCATGAACGGACCACTCATCGTACAGATTTTCTTCAAGGAAATCGCCACGATACAAGCGTGCTGCTTCTTCGAAATCGCTTAATGCGTCCTGAATTCCGCTGCTTAGCTCTATGCGTTTGCCTTTTTTTAGTCGGTACAAGAAATCCTCGTGGTCGAGGTTTACCTGAATTTCCGGGTTGATGAAATAGCGTTCGTTTTTATATACCAGCAGTTCTTTTTGTGGTGCTAGTTTTCTGAACATGCGTCGGATGCTGTGTATGGCAACATTTAAGCTATTCCGGGCAGATTCAGGGGCAACATCCGGCCAAAACTTATCCATCAGGGTTTCTCGGAAGCTCGGTCGGCTATTATGGTAGAGTAAATAGGCAAGCAGTGATTTGCTTTTCTTACCGGCAAAATCGCCAAGCAGCAGGCCGTTGATGAGAATGTGAAATGGGCCTAGCAAGTAGCCGTTAAGATACATGTCTGCAAGAGGGGCCTGGGAGGGCCTTACGGGTAAGGCGTCTGTGGCCGGCCCTGCGGTGGCAAAAAGGCTTGATGTTATGTTTGTCAGATCTCTGTTTAAAAATTCTTCTGCTCTCTCGGGCGGAATAAGTAGGGTGTAGGGTGTGCCCATTGAGGCTGATATCGATTGTATGTCCAGTATATTTTCTGCTGTTTTATTCTGGGATATTATGAGCAGATCTGTTTTTTTGTGGTAAGTATTTAACGTGTTTAAGTTGATGCTTTTGGTGATAATAAAATTAATATCACTACCTTTGTTTTGCTGATTAGATGCCCATTTTTCAGGTTGGTCGGTGAGGGTTACAATGGTCTTTTGTGACATGGGATCGGGCGGCTTGTGGCAAGCGGCTAATGTTTCATGTGGGCTGTGTTGATTGTGCTAACTGGCAGAGTAGAGCGGTACAAGCCGATTGATTTTGCGGCCTGCATTCATTTAGGCGCTAAAAATGCTTGAATGGGGACACTGGCTACAGAAAATAATGTCCAGTTTGTCGAATGGTGCTAATGAATGGATGCCTCCAGCGTTTTCGTGTTTTCTTTTTGCACTACTAAGGCACAGTTATCAATGCTGTTGTAGCGTCTTTTGCAAAAAGAGCATATCAATCGATATTCGGCACTCGCAAATCGGCATTAAACGCAACCTTTAATTCGAATGAATAGGTATTCCCGTGCATCGGTTTGTTGAGTGATTGGGGTGCGATAAAGCATGTTATTTACTGTTACATGCGCATCAGCAGGTCTAAAACCGACATTTGGGCCATGCATACACCTGGCAGTGCGCAGCGTAGCAGATGTTAGGGCAGGCCGTGCTCCTTCATTTTTTTTCGGAGGAATGTGGCTGAAGCTTCGAGATGTGCGTAGCCGACATCAGGGTCAATCCCGTCCTCAATAGAGATCCAGCCGGAGAAATTGCGTGTTTTGAGGAGGGAGAAAATGGCGTCATAGTCATTCATACCTTGCCCTACAACGCCGTGCTGGAGCACCTTTGCATATCCTTCGCTGGCGTATTTATCTGCTTCAAACAAATCTTCAAGCGTACCGCCCTCGAGAAATCGATCGCTGGCGTGCATTGTCACTACATGGGGGAGGACCGCTTCGAGCAAGGCCAATGGGTGGTCACCAGCTACAATGGCGTTAGACGGGTCAAAGTTAACGCCAAAGTTAGGATGTGGACCGATCGCGTCAACCAATTGCAGGAATACATCCATTTTTTGTGCAAACTCAGGGTATTGCCAGAAGTCATCTTTGTAGTGATTTTCCAAAATCAACGTGACGTTGTGTGCCTCAGCGACTGGCAATAAGTCATGGATACACGCAGCCACCCACGATACGCCTGTATCTCTTGGTACTTCGGGCCGGCGTTGCCCCGACAATACCCGGCAGTAAGACCCACCCAGCAGTGCCGTGGCCTCAATTGCGACCTTTTGTTTTTCAACCTCAGCTTGCCGCGCATTGATGTCCGGGCTGGTATAGTCTGGGGAGTAGCACATCATCGGGATAGACCGTCCTTGATCTTCTACGCGCCGGCGGATGCGTTCCAGTTCTGCCGGTGCGTTGGCAGGAGTAAAGCCCCAGTAGAATTCGTAGCCATCAACATCAAGGCCTGCAGCCAGGTCAAGCCACTGATCCACGGTCATTTCGCCCGTTTTACAAAGCTGCTGGAGGTAACATTTTGGGAATACAGCAAGTGGCATGAGCGCACCTTCGGGATACAGGGTGGAGAATTAAGGATTCAGGACAGCTTTGACATACTTACCGTGTAACATGCCTTCAAAGCACTGCTGCCAACTTTCCAGGCCGGCTACCTCGCTGACAATCGGGGTAATGTCAAGTTGGCCGGAAGCCAGCATGCGAATAATTCGTTCCCAGGTTGGCCAGTTGTGGGAGAAAGTGCCTTGCAGGGTGACTGCTTTCTGTACCAGGGGGTCGAGGTTGAAATTCAGGGGTTGCGGCCCCCAGCCGACTTTGGTGATCTGCCCGGCTGGTCGCACACAATCCATTGCCAATTGAAGCGTTTGCGAAACGCCGGCCGCATCCACAACGAGATCAGCACCCAGTTCATCGTATGTAGACTTAATTGCATCTGCAACGTTTTCTGTGAGCGTCACATCAGCGCCCATCTGCAGGGCCATCTCGAGCCGGTAAGTGTCGCTCGGAAGACCTGCCATGATGACCGTGCCGGCGCCCGCAAGCTTTGCCATTTTACCGCAAAGCAGGCCGATTGGGCCAGGACCAATAACCAGTACGGTGTCACCCGGCTTTACCTGGCTGTTCATGCACACTGCGTTGTAAGCTACGCAACAGGGTTCTGTGAGTGCCGCGATATTCAGATCGAGGGCGTCGGGTATTTTATGCAGACACCGCTCCGGTACGGCAACGTATTTTGCCATGGCGCCGTCTACGCCATATCCAAAACCCAGCCGGGAGGGGTCGAGGTTATAGAGGCCCGTGCGAGAGAGGGGAGAGCTTGCGTTGATTACTGCAGCCGTTTCACTTACAACCCGATCGCCGGCCTTGAAGCCGGCAACGGTTGCACCTGCTTCAACAATCTCGCCACCAAACTCATGCCCAAGGGTGCAGGGATAGTTTACTGGCCAACTGTGCGTCCCGTGCCACTGATGCAAGTCGCTACCGCAAACCCCCACTGCCTTTACTTCGAGAAGTACTTCGTCGGGTTTTATTTTGGGCACAGCAACAGATCGTAACTCCACGCTGCCAGACGCAGCGGCATAATTTACAAGGGCATTCATTGCGGTAGGCATGGTATCGGGTGGTTTGTAGTGAAGGATCTCGCAGGCGCTCCATCCCGCGTTTACCGGGTAACCCGTGGGGTTATGGCGACGTCACCAAAAGCGTGTACGCGATCACAAATCTCTTTCAGCACGAGGGCGACATCTCCACCGGCAGATTTGAAGGCATCCGGTTCAATTGCCAGTGGCGCACCAACAACAACCAGGGGAGCACCATAGGTCGGCGTGTTAATGGCCTGTTCGAGGGTGAGTCCGCCTACGGCCTGGACTGGGATGCCAACGGCATCAACGATGGCTTGTAAATGGTCGAGCGGAGAGGGGGCATGAAGCCCGCGGGAACGGCGCAGGTTACGGTAGTCAAATCCTATGTGGTGAATGATATAGTCGCATCCGAGGTCTTCGAGGAGCTGTGCGCCGGCAACGGGGTCAGGCATGGCCATGTTGTCTCCCATGATTTTTACACCGAAATCTTTGCCGGCTTTTACAACCAGTTCAACCGTTTCTTCGTGGGCGACACCCATGACAACGAGATGTGTTGCGCCGGCTTTTGCCATCAATTCTGCTTCCAGCCATCCGCCGTCCATGGTTTTCAAGTCGGCTACAATAGGTACCTCCGGATAAGCTGCCCGTATCGCCTTGACGCCGTCCATACCGTGGGCTATGATTAGCGGTGTGCCCACTTCGAGCATATCTACACCTGCTGCGATGGCCATGGCGGCCGTTTCCAGTGCCTCATCTACATCGACAAGGTCAAGCGATATTTGTACAAGGGGCTGCATAGTAGCTTACAAAAAGGTGAAAAATAGAGTCTCAGCCTGATATTGGTTTCATTTTGTAACGCTGGAAAGATAGGCGTTTTTAAAACACATGTTGTGCAAAGGTGGCTTGGGGCTTGCACATGGCAAAACTATGTACAGCCTGTCCTTTTTTGATTGGGTTGTGTTGTCGATCCTGCATTTTTTTCGCTTTAAAGAAGAACTTTCTTAAAAAGGCCAAAAACATGCAAAAAACGCGTGTTTTGGCATATGCTTTGCTAAAGTTAATCCTGAATATCATACGTACAGAGTCGGAATTTCTGATTATGTACATTTTAATAGATTGGACTGATCACTCCAGGAAAACGGAGGCCTTGTAGAAAGGCCTCCGTTTTTTATTGACTAAACCGCGAGGCAGCGTGCTGGCTCGGCAGGTTTTTCGGTTGCTGGAAAGATTTTCCGCGAATCGTGCATGGTTCGGCATTCTCGACTTGATCGAGGCAGGTAGATTTCTTTCTTTTGACGGTAGATTATGGAATCACCCATCTGCCACCAAAAAAACTATGCTTGTAGACATTGTTGCGGATTATGAGGCTTTAAGCGAAAAAGCGGCCCGGAAGATAGCTGACATTATCCGGGCCAAGCCGACTGCTGTTGTGGGATTTGCTACTGGAAGCACCCCGGTTGGATTGTACCAGCGTCTGGTTCAATATCACAAAATTGACGGACTCACTTGGAAAATGAGCTTCGACCGGCAACCTGAGCGATCCTGACACAACTGACAAAAAGATTCTTCCTCCTTCTACA
>JBCCIM010000304.1 GCA_039111535.1 Bacteroidota bacterium
CAGCCGCTGCGTCTTCTTCTCCAGTCCTGATCCGATAAACCTTTTCTACAGGCAATACAAAGATTTTTCCATCCCCAACTTCTCCGGTTCTACCTGCGTCCATAATTGCATGAACAGTGCGGTCGAGAAAGGGCTCAGAAACGCCTATTTCGAGGGCGACTTTTTCTGTCAGTTCTTTCTTTACTGTAGTGCCCCGGTAGGTTTCAACGGTTTCAGATTCACCGCCGTGTCCCTGGACCCGGTATACAGTGATACCGTGTACCTCGGCCTGGTATAGCGATTTTAGGATTGCACCCAGGTTTTCGGGGCGTACAATGGCTTTGATTAATTTCATGGCTTTTGGTGGTTTATAGCAGTGGGAGCTTAAGCGGGTACGCCGGCTTCAGCTTTTTCAATGGCGGGGATTTCTTCATCTAGCATCAAGATGGTGCCATCTCCTGACGAGTAAGCCTCCTCACCATGATAGATGATATCGAGCCCGATGCCTTCTTGTACTTTGGTTGCGCGAATATCAGTAATGAAGCTAAGCACTTTGAGAATGCCATACGTCAGTACGGCGCTGTAAACGAACACAGCAAGAATGGTCACAGCCTGAATAACAAATTGCTGTGGGTTACCAAAGAGGAGACCATCTGCGCTTCCGTTGATGGATGCATCCGCGAAGATGCCAACCAGCAGGGCGCCTGTCAGGCCGCCAACGCCGTGTGCGGCAAAAACGTCGAGTGAATCATCGAGGCGCGTTTTTGTACGCCAGTGGATCAGGAAAAAGCTGGGCACTGCTGCCAGCGCGCCGAGCAACAAGGCGTACATGGGGGAAACAAAACCGGCAGCCGGCGTGATTGCCACGAGGCCTACAACGACAGCTGTCGCAAGGCCAACAGCTGTAACTTTTTTGGATTTAAGCTGATCAAGAAACGCCCAGACAACAATGGTAGCGGTTGGTGCCAGCAATGTATTGACAAACGCCAGTGCAGCAAGGCCATCGGCTGCAAGTGCACTGCCGCCGTTAAACCCGAACCAGCCAAACCACAGCAAGCCGGCCCCTAAAAGCACAAAGGGTACATGGTGCGGAATGAGGGCTTGCCGGCCATAATCTTTTCTTTTACCCAGTACAAGTGCTGCTACGAGTGCTGCTGCGCCAGCATTAACATGTACAACTGCTCCGCCTGCAAAGTCGAGCGCGCCGAGGTCGCCGATCCAGCCGCCGCCCCATACCCAATGACAAACCGGAGCATAGACAATCACGCCCCATATGGCAATAAACGCTATATAAGCGTTAAACTTCATCCGGCCTATAATTGCGCCAGAGATCAGGGCTGCTGTTATGATGGCAAAAGTGCCCTGAAAGCCCATAAATAGCAAGTGGGGGATGGTACCATTTGCTTCTACACCGACGCCGTTCAGAAAGAGCATCGACAGATCACCCACAAAGGCATTGCCTTCTCCAAAAGCGAGTGAGTATCCGATGACAGCCCAGAGCACGCCGGCAACGCCCAGCGCGACAAAGCTCATCATCATTGTATTAAGCGAGTTTTTTGCACGAACAAGCCCGCCGTAAAAAAATGCAAGGGCGGGTGTCATTAAAAGCACAAGCGCGGTGGAAGTAAGCACCCAGGCTGTATCTGCCCCAGAGAGTGCTGTTTCAGCCTCCTGGGCAAACGCTGGTTTTGCAACCAGGATGGCTGCAATAGTTAAGAGTAATCGACGCATTGATTTGTTTAATAAGGTAGTAATGTTGGTGGATATAATATTTTAATAAAGATTGTGTCCAAAAACAAAAAAAGTAACGGAAGCGCTTTTTGTGTGTTTGAAAATTCAGGGCACAAAAAAAGCCGCCTGGAGGATTCCAGGCGGCTTTGAGGCAGCATGAGGAGGATAAAATGAAAGCTTACGCGGGTTCAAGCTGACCCACTTCGTTGGTAACAACGAGTCCCTGGGAGGGAATGAGGTATGCTTCAGAAGCGTGTTCACCCTGATCAAGCCCCATCCGTTCGTCGTACTCATCAGCGCGCAGTCCCATGAATGCTTTGATCGGGAGTGCCACAATGAGCGAAAACAACACGGTGAAGAGGCCAATGGCGCCTATGCCGACAAGCTGATACTGGAGCTGCTCCAGGCCGGCGAGCTGACCAAATATGCCGACGGCAAGCGTACCCCAAATGCCACACACAAGGTGCACGCTGATGGCGCCAACCGGGTCATCAATTTTGAGTTTGCTGTCGATGAATACAACCGCAAAGTACACAATGATACCTGCAACCAGGCCAATAAGCACAGCTTCATAGACCATCATCTGGTCTGCACCAGCCGTGATGCCGACGAGCCCCGCGAGGATACCGTTCAGTGCCATACTCAGGTCAGGCTTTTTGTCGAAAATCCAGGAGGTAATGCCTGCGGCAAATCCGCCTGCAGCAGCAGCCATTGAAGTGGTTACCAGCACAAGCGAGACTGCAGCGGCGTCTGCCGTGAGTACAGATCCGCCATTAAAGCCGAACCAGCCAAACCAAAGCAAGAAAACCCCGATTGCAGCGAGTGGCAAGTTACTGCCAGGAATTGCATTGACTGTCCCGTCTTTTGCGTATTTGCCAATCCGGGGCCCGAGCAAAAATGCCATGATGAGGGCCGCCCATCCACCAACAGAGTGTACAATGGTGGAGCCGGCAAAGTCGTAAAATCCAAGCTCATCCAACCAGCCTGCGCCCCATTTCCAGGAGCCCGTAATCGGATAGCTGAGGCCAACCAGAAACGTCACAAAAATGAGGAAGCTGGTAAGCTTTACGCGGCCTGCAACAGCACCTGATACAATGGTTGCTGCTGTAGCGGCAAACATGGCCTGAAAGAAGAAGTCCGTATACCAGGTATAGCCTTCATTGTATTCGGACGTCAAGTTGGAAGCAACGGCTGCTGCGTCTGACGGATCAACGGATATAAAGCCGGCAACAGCTCCGAAAGAGAGCCAGCCGTTAAAATCTCCGGGGTACATCACATTGAAACCAATCAATGCATAAGTGAGCAGCCCTATGCAAATAATCATTGTGTTTTTGAACAGGATGTTGACGGAGTTTTTTGACTGCGTCAGGCCTGATTCAAGCGATGCAAATCCGAGGTGCATAATAAATACAAGCGCACCTGCAAGCATAATCCACAAGTTATTGAGCGTCCATAAGACAAACTCGGCTGACAGGGCATCTGCCGCCTCTGTTGCGGGAACTGCTTCCTGGGCAAAGGCGCTGGTGGCACCCAGAAATCCAATTCCAATGAGCATAACGAGTGTTCGATACATAAGTACATTCGGGTTAGGTGGTCACTGATTTACGCAACATGTGATTTCTAGTATGTGCCTTCTTGTGGTGGAGAAACACATGAAATTAGGTGCGCCAATAATGTCAGCGGCCAAGTGAATTTTGAATTACAAAACCGAGTTGTGCTTATGATAAATTAGGTTTAAGTAGTTGTCAACCTAACTAAATTAGATAAAAGCCCTTTCAATATTAAAAACATTGTTAATATTGTGTTAATTGGCTTTGGTTATTCGTCAGAAAAGGGGTACCAGAACGAATTCGGCGATACCTAGGCCGAGAAAGGTGCCAATGGCATAACCAAGCGATCCGATGAGCACTGCAGGCAACACAAGATCATTCCTGCCTATGCTACGGGCGAGTGCAAGCGCAGAAGGGGCGCCGCCAATATTGGCCTGCGAAGCCACAGCGGCCAGTGCCGGGTCCAGTCTGAACAACCAGGCCCCTGCAAAAACAAATATGCCGTGTATCAGCACAACGATAGTTACGAGCAGAAGCAAGCTCATGCCGAGTGGCCCAATGGAACTGAGTGCAGCAAGATCGCAGAATGCACCAATGACAGCAAGAAACAGCGTGACGGCAAAGGAACCGATCACCTGCGCGCCATGAATACGCTGGACCGCTGGTATCTGCGCGATGATCAGCGCAATAATTGAAATGAGCACAATGGAGGGAATTTTCAGGCCGGCTGCACTAAACTGCGTTGCCATCAACTCTGAAATCCAAAGACTGGCAAAGCCTATACAAAGCAGGATGCCCAGTTCCATGGGTGTCGTCTCTTCCCGGTCCAATTCTACATTGGCCGCGCTTCCGTGCTGAAGCGGTTTGCTATTTTTTGCTTTCCAGAAAGGAGCAACCAGTTTGGGAATGGCTATGGTTGCCATCATCCAGATCGCTGTCATGATATTGTCGATGGCGATGGCACCACCATATAACAAGCCCTCTCTTACAATGCCGTAGTGGATGGCCAGTGCATTGAAGTTGATGCCGCCGCCTGTGTAGGTACCTACAAACATCCCGCCCATGCCGACAAAATTTTCCCCCAGTATTTCCCGGCCATTGATCACCCACATGCCAGCTATCACCCCGATAGCAGTACCTGCTGCACCCAGCAGAAACAGGCCAATAAGGGATTTCCCAGCTTTGAGAATGTCGCGCAGATTTACCTGTAAAAGTAGAAAGAAAATAGCCAGCGGCGCTACATAGCCGAATATCCCATCATAAACCGGTACAGGGTTGGCCGCGCTAGAGCCGGCCGGCAGCAATCCAATATTGGCAACGATGGCAGTCATCAGAATGACCAAAAGCGCTGTACCGAAGTGTTTGAGTACGGTGCGTTGCACCAGCCATTCTGAAAGGGCAACAAGGAGACACAGGACTGCTAGTATATATAGGCCTTCAGTAAACATGGGATACGGTATTTTCGGGAAGAGGGGGACAAGAAGTTCTTAAATAGCGCCCCCAATATCCATTCATCCGAATTAAGTCCTGAAAATACCCGCCAGATGGCTTCCTTCGCGTTGCTGCACGGCAGTTTCACAGCTATGTAGCGCCACATCTACCCAGCAAACCATAAATTTCACTCCTCACTCCTCACTCCTCACTCTAATTTCCAAAGAAGTCGAGGACGTTGCCG
>JBCCIM010000305.1 GCA_039111535.1 Bacteroidota bacterium
AAACTCGGCAAATATTTCTTTTGAAGCTCAAGAGATGATCCGATTCCTTGTTCAAACTGTTGATCACTCTGGAGCCTATGATCAATATCATGATCTTGATCTATTGTTCAAAAATGTTGAAGATAGCCGCGTATACCAGGAGCTAGATAAGCATATTAAGTTGCTTCCAATTCTTGTCAAAGCTATTGAGCGTCTGCGCGAGAGCTTTCCAAGTGAGAAATTCGTTATAGAATTCCAGGAGGACCCCGAGGGAGAAGTCGAAGGTGAATTGTATTTCGTGGTTCATACACCTGATGAACCCGAGGTAGCCATGGATAAACTTGATCTTTTTGATAATTGGTGGATTTGCCATAGTCCGGATGTGCTTAACACGCTTTCATTCCACTTAACGTACGAATGAGTTTTAACTGGCAAAATTATGTGTTGATAGCAAACCAACTTAGTCAAATGACTGGCGGCAATCTTGACGATGAAGCTCTGCTGCGGTGTGCTATCAGTAGATATTATTATTCTGTAATTATCCCCTCAAGAGACCTGATTTCTCAGAAAACGGGCAATTCTTGGCACAAAAAGAGTACGCATAAATGGACCACGGATGAACTCAATGGTTACAATGACAAGTCTTCTAACAGAGCAGCTCGAAAAGCGGCTGGCATTCTGAAGAAAATGAAGCGCAAGCGCAATATGGCTGATTATGACTCTGTTTATAGCGGGGGGATAAGTGATTTGCGCAAAGACGCATCCGAGATGGCTAATAATGCGATTAAGGTTACAAGACTGCTTCAGCAGATACAGTAGGGTGAATAACTCCTTGATAAGGTCCTGTTTGACGACTGAAATATCCTATAGTGTCCACCTCCCGTACACCCCGACCAATCAACTGTTCATAACAAGGTCATGGGGATAATCCGCTGCAAAAGTGGTTAAATCCCCCTACGCCGACAAGGGCCAAAGTGCTGGTGGATTACACGGACACTTTCCTGTATTCTTTTAGAGCGACATAGTATAGTGGGCTTGGCAATTCTGCCGGCTCTAGTCCATATCCTTCAAAAGCCATGAAAGACGCTCTTGATGTGGGGGATATGGATGGTGCTGTAGGAAAGAACACCCCCAAGAGGAGGAGGATGGCAATTGTGCGTGCCCGAAAGGCGAGGGGTTTTATTGAGAACCTACCCGTTCTTGTTTGCTCTACGCAGCTTCCAGCTCCCACTTGTAACTGTCAGCCCCCAGCTCCGAAGGAGCCGAGGGCCTAGCCGCGACCACTGAGAGATTAGGGCTCTCACAGAAGCGGTTTTCGGCGGCCTAGCAACAAGCTAAGAGGGGTAAGCCTATGAAAAAATCGCTACAATTCGCGTGTGAATATCGAGGAGCGCCGCCCGTGAGTCAATCAGTTTTGTTCACCTTCAAGCAATCTTTTTGGTTAGAAAATGCTTAATAAATCTCTGTGGGCTATCATGGCCCTTTTTGTGTTTCTGGGTACGGTGACCGCAGCTGCTCAGGATCAGTTTATGGAGTCAATGCGCGGCTGCGCCTCTATCAGTGACCAGACGAGCCGGCTGGCCTGCTTTGATAAGGCGGTAGAGCGCATTCCGCCGAGGGTAATAGCCGGCGTGCCTCTGGCGCCTGGCCAAAATAAGAGCTATGCATGCGACCTCCTTGTTAGTGAGAAGGTTGATAGGGTAAGTGGCGAGAGACAAGTAGTTAGCAATGAAGCCCTTGTAGTGTCTGGGGACGAAGGACCAAACGGACTAGCCATATTTTCGATGAAGGGAGCTGGGGAATTGATAATCGTTGGTGTTGGCTCTGTAGGTGCCAGCAAGTGCGTAGCCAAAGGTGCAAAAGTAAACCTATTGTTTAGAGATCAATCGCGAATGGAGTTGTATAACAGCAGGGAGTTTAGCTGCGAATCGAGGCACACACTCTGTTTTGGCAGCGCATGCGGCAAAAGGGAGGAGTTGAAAAAGTTAGCTACTTCAGAGCTAGAGATTATGCGCGTATGGACCGAGGATGGGTATGTAGAAGAGGAATTTACACCCGAGCAGAGCAAGACACTCATGCATACCCTGGCGTGCCTTAATAACTAGCCGGCTTACGTCAGTATGTACTTTTGGCGCATATGTATGTATTACTTGAACTTAAGGTGGATCTCTATTACCGTATAGATGCAATTCATACAGGGCGCTTGATGGAGGCGCCCATTTGCAGCTCTAAATATTGCAACTCTTTAGAATGGGGAAATAGGTTAACCTTCGGGGGTCAGCGGTGGCTGGCTCCCGTTTTTTATATTGGGGCATGACGTACAACCAAGCTCAAGCAATCCTGAAGTACTGCTCTGTGAACGGGCTGGCAAAGCCTACGATAAGTCGCCGATCTGGAAGTGATGATCATTGGCTGATGTGGTACGAGTCGTATGATATCCGCTATTTCAGTGAGAAAGGGGCTAAGCACTTTGTGCGCAGCCTGGAATATGAACAGAAGTACAACCACAGTTGAAACATCCATGGACCGTCATCTATATTAATCCTACTCGGTAAGTCTTAAAGGACGCCATGCGCAGACCTGCGCTGGCGTCCTTTTTTTATGCACTTCTCTTATTGCTGGATAGTTCGCAAGCGATGGCGCAGCAGACGGTCTTCTTCCCATTTAACAACCATTTCGATGACATCCGTGGACAGGTATTCGCGGAGATAGAGAATGTGGGTGGGGTAACGTTTGTAGGTGGTCACGTAGCAAATGCAGCGGACTTCTCGGGCAGCAGCCAGCGACTAAATAGCTCGGATAGCTTTTTCCACGGCCTGACGGGCTTCAGCTTTGAGATGGTGGGCTGGGTGCGTCTGGATGCGCTTGCACAGAACCACGGACTCTTTGGCCAAACAACTTCCAGTTACCACTGCCATGTCATCAGTACAAACAAGGTACGATGGCGAGTCAATACTGCTGGTGGCCCTGTTATTCTGGATAGCGCCACAACACTGACGGCAGATGTATGGGCTCGGGTCCGGGTAGGATACGACCACGTCGCTGGTGTGATATTCCTGCAAATAAATGACGGGACGGTAGAGACCAAAACTACAGGCGGTAGCGCGATACAGACTGGTACGCAGGATTTTTCATGGGGGTCAATTACCACATCGAACTACATGAACGGGAAGCAGGAGCTCTTCATGATGCGGCGCGAAGGGCTCTTTACCACAACAGAACTAGACGATCACTATAACAGCGGCGCCGGCCAGGCATTTAAGTCAGAGATTGAACTGGACTACGACGCTGGCGTCAATTGCACAAGGCAGCGCATACAGGCGAAGGCCGCGCAGATTGGCGGTACGGGGGCGCAGGAGTGCTACGAGCTCGTAATTGATCACACAGTGCTAACTTCGTTGCTGCATGATAGCGACAATCTGCTCTCGGCCGAGAGCGCTGGAGCCGGTTCGCTTCGCCTATCAACAGATAGTGCCGGCGCGAACATGCTGCCCTGTAAGATCAAGGCATTTACGCCAGCGAGTGGTGGAGGCAAGGTAGAGATCTATACACGCGACCCCGCTGACCTTGATGCAGATAATGGCTCAGACTTCTATATCTGGGCTATGCCGGCGGGCCACAGCAAGAGCCAGCCTCCGGCATCTCACGTTTACGGAGCACAGGCCGCCTTTCCGGATAGTGCGGTGCTAGCGCTTGTAGACAATGACTACACAGACGCAACCAGTAACGCTAATAATGGGACAGCTACTGGTGTCGCGATTTCATCTGAGGCCCCGTTTGGCGTAGAGTCTTTTCAGTTTGACGGCGTTAGTAGCCGCATCGTGATCCCTGACGACAACTCGCTTGACCTGACTGGAGATCTCTTTGTCCGTCTCTGGTTCTATGTAGACAGCGATACTGGCACTTTCCAGGGACTCTTTAACAAGCGACTGGCAACGACGAATAATTATTCGATGGCGTTTGAGGTACTGAATAATCTTGGGTTCAATTACGTCAATGCAGGCCAGTTCAGGGGGGCGACTGTTGATTTTGCTACACATTTTGGACTAGGGACATGGTTTAGCGTCTCGGGCGAGATGTCGGGATCCACGTTCACAGAAATTTTCAAGAACGCTACATCGATAGGATCAGCCAGTACAGGCGGGGATCATCCGGTAAATAGCGAAAGCTTTATTGTGGGTAACATTGAGAATGGGGCAGGGATCTTTAACCAGTTTCCGTTTCATGGCAAGATCAAGGGCCTAACGGTTTACAATACGCGGCCATCATCTGACATTAAAACCACCCTGGATAATAACCAGAAGAGCAACACAGCTTTCTGGGATAGTTCATTTGCGGTTGTATCACCTGGTGGATCTGCTGTCACCTCCATCGTCGCCTTCGATGCCGGCCTTTCATTCGCGGCAGTTGCCCAAAAGAAGGCGCTAGCGGTAGCCAGCCATGGTAGCGGGGGAGAAGCGGTGACCCGGGCGCAGAAAACCGCTGCTGCTGTCATAACACATGATGCCGGCCCTGACTACGCGGCGCGAGCTGCAAAAGCGGCGCTGGCGCTTATCGGCTACGATGCAGGCCAGGCCTACAACACCACGGGACAGAAAGGCGCATCGGCGCTAACTGGTGTACTTGCGCATGCTGCCGGCTTTACCAGTAGCGCTACGCACAAATCATCACGCGCAGGACGGGCTTCGCATGAAGCAGGGCAGACCTACAGTAATGCAGGCCAGAAAGGTGCGCTGGCGCCGGCAGGGGTGACTGCGTATGCATCGGGCTTCACGTACTCGAATACGCACACGGCAATGCGGGCAGGGCAGGCTGCACATAATGCCGGCCAAGCGGGTTCGCTACTTACAAGCAAAGCATCTATTGCTCTACTTGCGCACGCTGCCGGCTTTACTTACG
>JBCCIM010000306.1 GCA_039111535.1 Bacteroidota bacterium
GATTTTAGAAGCCGCAAGGGACGGGGTGGTAGCTGGCGCTGTCTATTACACAGCCATCAATTGCTCTAACTACCCCTCTACCGAACTGGGCTTAAATCACAAACTATACACTAATTCATTGTCAACCTATTTCAGGACTTGACAGTGAGGAGTGAGGAGTGAGGAGTGATTGAATTTCCCTTCGACATTCAGCGTTCCTTGTTCGGTGTTCGATATTCTCAACCTGCAATTGACACTAAATCTTCCCTTCTAATTTTTTTTTCATCAGGGATAGGGGTGGGTATGGGGGTAGGGTGTACTCTAGTCGGAAGTACAATCAGCAATACCTCTTATTGATCAAAATATTACCCGATTAATTATCCAATAAGACATGAAAACGCTCAACGCTATTCTAAGAAAACATGGGTCTGCACTGGTGGCGCTCCTGCTCGTATTTGCCGCTACTGGATGTGATTCCCTGAATAACGAAGAACCTGAGGTTGCTGCATTATCCCAAGAAGATCTCGAAGCAGCATCTTCAATTCTGGCTGAATCCCTGTCAGACCAGAACGAAGGATTGATGGCCAACCTTAATGACATGACGGCCGAAATTGGTGTCACCCGATTGAGCTACAGCAACCGCAACTTCTGGTCGAATCCAGGTTTGCGCCCTTGCCGTGGTGAAGATCGCTCGTTTGAAAAAACGTACGACGAAACAACCGGCATACATGCGATCAACTATTCCCGCAACGTCGAATCTGAAGTTTGCTCAAAAGACGTAGCAGTAAACCTGAACTATACGTTTACCGACGAAAACGGAGAATACATCGAGTTTCCACGACTCAACCGTGGAGACATCGCCTCTATCGCTTTTGAAGGCTCACGTGTAGGTAGTGGTTCATACGATTCACGCCGCGGCGCTCGTGCCGTTACATTCGACCACGCCGGCGAATGGAATCTGACCGGACTGCAGTCCGACGTCGCATCGCTAACAGGTAGCCAGACAAACAGCGGTTCTTACGAGACCACTCGTCAGGACTCATCTGGCAATGCGCAAACCCAGAGCGGTACGTACAATCTAGCGTTCAGCACGGTAGATGTAACCATTGCTACAGACGATAGCGAAGATTCAGAATTGGAAAATCAGATTACAGGTGCCATCCAGTACACCATGACGATGGAAAAAACCATCAACGGTGAAACGGAAATGCAAGATGTAGAAGGTACCATTGAACTTGAAGGCAACGGCCGTGCAGTACTGCGTTTCTTGGGCCTTCGCAAAATTTACCGGATAACCCTGCGCGACGGGGATATCACGGACACGGATGGCGAAACAGGTGGGGATGGATAGTAAATGCTTGCAGCGTGCGGGGTTCTTGGAAGTGATGCGCCGAGAACTCCGCACAACTCATCTGCAACATTGTGATGAACAAACTTAAATGCTCCCCGAGGTCCGTCATAGATAAATTACAGCTAAGTATTTGTGACCTCGGGGGCATTCTTTTTGAGAGATAGATTTTTCGAGAGATAGAACTTTACGGTAAAGCATACTTATTAAGTCCCAGGATCGACAACAGTACATAAACCCTTAGTAACGCAGTACGATGAATATCCCAATGCTTCCAGACAACGACATAGATGTCCAGCTTGCGAAAAAGCTGGCTGCGTTGCTTGATGCCAACACGCCGGCATGGGAGCCAGATGGCAATGACCCGCTGGAATCTGTACTGCTACAACTCAAAGCTTCGCATCTTGCGACAAAGAAAGAACGCGCAGCGGACGAAGCAGCTTCGATCAGGATGTGGCAGCAGATTACTGCAGCTACCAAACCAGCAGCAACTACAACACAACCGCAGGCGCGTATTTTCACGCTAAAGCCGGCGATTTTCCGGATGGCTGTTGCAGCCTGTTTACTGGCAGCGGTTGCCATCAGTTGGCTCCTGATTACCCGGGCGCCGGCGCCACAATTGCTTGCTGAAGCAGCAACTGAAATAACCGTTCACACCCTGTCGGATGGATCCACAGTAACGCTACGACCAAATTCAAAACTTTTTGCGGTTGCAGCCGGTGACCAGGATTCGCACTACAAGCTCGAAGGAGAAGGCTTCTTTGATGTCACCCATAATGAAAACCGTACCTTCGCTGTTATAGCCGGCGACGCGCAGGTGGCTGTATTGGGCACCATGTTCAACGTTAGCGCATGGCGAGACGATGTAACCGTGTACCTTCAGGAAGGGCGCGTTGAATTGAAAAACCAGAATTCTGGCCAGGCTGTGATCCTTTCACCAGGTCAGTCGGGAACAGTCGATAAGGATCAGGTTACATTAAACGGACAGCCAGCCAATCCTGAAGTACACCTGGATTGGATGGATGAAGAAATTGCATTCTTTGAAGCAACCTTTCAGGAAGTTGTTGACGAACTTTCATTCCATTTTGCAATCTCCATCGAGATCCCGGACGAGCGGGCAAACGAAACCATTTCCGGCTCCATCGGACTTCAGGATGAAACCTACGTGATAAACAGCTTAAGCACTGTTTTGGAGGGAGGAAGTTTTGTACAAACGGGTGAACATACCTATCGTTTTGAAGCAAACTGATCTGCGCATTTGCCAGACCGTTTTCTTTGTTCTCCTCTTTTTTTCCTGCCCGCCCCTGCTACAATCTGCCTGGGCACAACAGCAATTCGTATACAACGACGAACCCCTCAAACAAGTCATTGAAGACATCGAAGCCAGAGAAGGCTATCGATTTCTTTACAGGGACGCCCTGGTATCTGACAAACGCGTTTCCCTTGAGGCATCATCAGACTCCCTGCTTGCCTCACTCCAACAATCGCTTCTCAGGCAACGACTAGATCTACAAGTAGATCACAATTATCGCCAAATCCTGCTTTCTGAGGCCCAACCCGATTCTTTTGCACGGCCGTCTGTAATTAAAGGCCAGGTACTCGATAGCAAAACAGGTACACGTTTACCTTTTGCCAACATAACGTGGATAACTGCCGGACAACTACACGGGGTTAGCACCAATGAAGCCGGCTTCTTCAGGATGCAAATACAGCATGAAGAAATGGATGCAGAACGGCTTTTACTTGCCGTATCCTATGTTGGCTACCGGCCGGGAAGAATCAGTCTCGATGTAAACAATCCGCCGGCAGAACTTTCTATCCGACTCATCCCCGAACGCATACAGGGCCAGGAAGTCCTCGTTCAAAGCTCACTGCTGCACACTGATCTGGATACCACGTGGCACCACTTGCTTTACGCTGGGCTATTTTCGCCTTTTGGAGAAAGTAGCATTTTGCGATCCATGCAACCGTTGCCCGCGGTTTCGATGAGCACGGCGTTGTCTGAAGGCTTAAATGTAAGAGGCAGCAAGGCTGATGGCTTCCAGGTATTGCTTGATGGCGCGCCCATCTATAATCAAAATCATTTCTACGGCATGTTCGACGTCTTCAATTCAGATGCCTTACAAACTGTAGGTTTCTATTACGATATTGCGCCGGCAAGCTATTTTGCCCCACCCGGCGGCACCATTTCTTTTATTACCAGAACAGGTTCACTCACGGGTTTCCAGGGAAGCCTGGGCGCCAGCAGTACCGCGTTGCGCGGCACATTCGAAGGCCCATTGGCAAAAGGCAGGGCCAGTTGGCTCGTATCAGGCCGGCACTCGTATATCGACCAGATCAATTGGCTAAACAATGAAAACTTGCTTGGCCTCGGACTCGATATCAACCGGACAATCAGCCAACTGCCAGCGTTGTTTACAGACTTCGACAATTTTGTCATTTCACCAACAAACACCCAGGCCCGGTTTTTCGATGTACATGGCAAGTTTTCGCTCGAAAATAAAAAAGGCGGCAAAACTACCCTCAGCCTGTATGCCGGCGGCAATGACACCCAACTGGATGCCGACCGCCTCACCCTCGTCCGTAGAACGGAAAACGGTACACTCGGGGCAGTTTTTGAACCTGTTTCTACAACAAATGCGTGGGGCAATGAAGCCGTAAGCCTTCAGTTTCACAACCCGATAGGCTCGAAAAGTTTTCTCCAAACGGTTGTTTCTCTAAGCCATTACCTGAGTCGCTATTCCAGAGAAGATTTTACATATACGCGCATTAACCCCAATACGAACAGGGCGCAAAACTTCATTTTTCCGTTTGCCTACCAAAACGAATTGTACGACTTAAAGTGGGCGCATAATCTCAGCATTGTCCCTAACACCGCCGGCCTGTGGTCGTTTGGTGCTTCTGGTAATTTTTATGCACTCACCTATAAAGAACAATCAGCAACCCGCCCTTCCTTTGGAGAAGACTATTTTGCCATTCAGGGAGACGCGTATGGAGAGTATGAGTACATGGATTCGAAAATCCTGAATGTTCGTTCAGGATTGCGTTTGCATTACTTTACCCAGGGGCACGTATTTCGGCTTTCGCCCCGACTCCAGTTCACGTTGCTACCACGCGCACCACTTACATTTCGAGTGGGGTATAGCAGAAATTATCAATTCTTGCACCAGCTCTTCCTCGAAAACACCAACAGTGCCTCGATGTGGGTAATCACTACAGGGTCGCAAGGGCCGAGCCATGTCAACAACCTCACGGCGGGTATATACTTAAAGCCTTTCAAATCAGCTGCATTCCAGGTAGAAGGCTACAGTCGTACCTATGGCAACCTCCGACGCCACGAAATTAATGCCCCCGCACAAGTATCTACGTCGAATATCTCCAGTTTTGTGCCCTGGTTCTCGAGCAATAAGGCCTTTGCCAAAGGACTTGAGTTTATGTATAACCAACAAATTGGGCCGGCGACGTGTGTTGTTCCATTCTAACATCATAAAAATCATAATTAGAAGTCATAATTAGAAAGACCTATTAAAAA
>JBCCIM010000307.1 GCA_039111535.1 Bacteroidota bacterium
GTATCGGGTGGATGCCCAACATCACTCGATAAAGTATACGTGGAATTTCACCTCGCCATCAACGAAATCCCAACGTATGTCACCGTTTCCAGATATAGCACAATCATTACACGCAATGACGAGCTTTCTTTTGCGAGCCTGGGACAGGCTCGTGATGCGGGCTGAGTAGTGTAATCGGTTGCCTGGTATTCTGCCCCGAAGCAGTTGATGCCCGGGGCGTAGTGGACCGCCAATAGCTATCCGAATTTTGAAGATTCAGGTCTTCGACCCGCACATTAATCGGTAGTGGCAGTATGATATCCCAAGAAAAAGAAATTAAACAAGGCCGAAGTGTATTTTTCCGTTTGGATTATACCATTGGCTTACCGTACCTTAGGCAATGCATCCTGAAAGCGCATAGGTGTATGCGCCGAATGTCTGCGCCAGCTCCCCGACCGGCCTGTCATGACTTTTCATCAGGCTACTTCGTGCAGGTTATTTGCTAGTCAGGTACTATTGCTCTTTTTACACAAGTGGATCATACGACTTCCAGCTTGCTGGGTGTGATTGCCACCGTCTATTTATGCTTGCTTCCCATTCCCCGGTAAGACAATGAAACAGACACTGCTTGCATTCCTTGCAATGTCATTGTTTTCGTTATTGGCGCTAAGTCAACAACGCGTTGCCCTTAAATATCATGGCATGGTATATGGCCGTGATATTGAGATGGCCGGCGTTGACATGGCGCTCACCTGGATGACCAACATTGAAGGTGCATCCTTTGATGAAGTTGATACCGGTGCCACGGGAAATCCGAGAACCAATGTTACTGGCCTAACCCCCAGCGATGCCCTCGGCCCGGAAACGCAAGACTTTCTGGACAATACAGACCTCGATGACCTTGACGATTTCAATGGTATCGATACCTCACTGGTTCACATTTTTCAAGGCCGGCCCTACCCGTTCGACCTTGCTGTTAATGTCCAGTATGTTCGTCCAGATAACCCCAACTTTGCTTCTGCAACACCAACCCTCACAAAAGAAGTGACGGTTTCAGTTGTTGAGCGGGACTCAGCCCTGGTTGATCGCCCGCGTGTGAAAGTTGAAATCAAAAGAGTATTTTCGCCGGCTTTACTCGAATATCATTAATTTTACTGCCCCCCGATGCACATTCTACTGGACCATATCGGAGCATTTATCGTCGCCACAGTGCTATTTGTGTCGATGTTCACCATGATCAACCGCAGCAGGCAAAATGCGGTTGATATGCAGATTGGGCAGATTGTTCAAGAACAGGCGTATGACTTTGCCCGCGTCCTAGAACGAGACCTTGAAAATATCCGTTCTGAAGCGCAGGTCATCAAACGCAACCAGTTTATTGAACCAGATATCGAGGAATCAATTTGCGGTTTCGCCAGCGATGAGTTTGGCCGTACAACCAGCCTTATCTTCCCTACCCTCGCTGATGCGCGGTTGGGGGCTAATTCCGACATCGTCAATGTGCGTTATGAGCTGGTCCCAGCTGATACCTCACTCACGTATGCCGGCCAGGAACTGCAGCTCTTTACGTTAAACCGCTACCTCCGCCCCGGAGACTCAACCATTGAAATTCCGGATGGCAGCAGTGGCGCGTTTATCACCCATTTTGCAGTAACAATGCACACTGAGGGGGTTGGAGGCACTGAGCTTTCAGGCACAGCATCAACCGGGGAATGTCCTCCGGATGGTACGCTTTCCAAAACCCACATTGAAATCCAGGCAGCGTTGCCTTCTGCTGAATACACAACAGGAGACCAGCGCTCTACCAGTAATCTAAACGTGACACGATACGGCGCCGTTGTCTATTCCCCGAATAGATAAGGCTTATGTTGTTTTGTCGGCAGCTCGCCGGCATGATAAGCTTGACGCCCCAATAAGCTTAATAACGTTATGGGTAATTCAGCCCTTATTGTTGTTATCGCCTCTGTTCTCAGTGGCATCATGATCCTGCTGAATATTCAACGGATCAATACTGAATCCAACATCGTGCAGACGCAGATGGAGGAAGATGTGCTAGCGCGTGAGCTTGCCCATACCGGGCTAAGCCTTGCACTGGCTAACATCTACACAAATGATGGCCTGAGCAGCGCTAACTTCGAATTGGACTACCAAGGTGGCTTCATTGATGTTGACAACTTCGTTAACAGTCCTGAAACACAAGAACTTCAGTTTGATGTATTTAGCGAGTTTGGCGATGCCCAGTATCTCATCCATACCCGCTACCAGTATGAGGTAAACTTCCCGTTTGCCATGTACCTGGATGTGCCCAACCTGAACCTCATTACTGAGGAAGAATCTACCATTTATGGTGGAGCTGACGCGGCTGATGACAAGTTTTACCTCGGCACCAGCGAGTGGCAACGCCTCGAAGAACAGGAAGGCCTCAGCGGCCTGATTGATCTCCGCGATGTTGAAAACAATATCAACAGCGCGCTCGATGATGCATGGGATGGCCTGCCAGGTGAAATCACTGAAGTAAGCGTGCTGGATACTGAAGAAACGTTCAGTGACCAGTTGCCAGACATTGATCCAGACCAGAATAATCCGTGGCTGCAGGAATTTTACTTTCAGACACTGGACAACATGAGCGTCGGCACCCCCGACAGCCAGGATGCCCTTTACGAGGGTGACCACCTGTTCGGCTCAGAAGTACCCGGCGAACAGCAGAATTTTGCCTTTGGCGTGCCGGCTGCCACCGCCATTGTTCGCGTTGATGGTGACATGACCGTCAAAGATGGCAGCACGGTTACCGGACACGGCATCCTCATCGTAGAGGGCAACCTGACCGTTGAACAAGGGGCTGCCCTGGAGTGGAATGGTATCGTTTACCTCCGCCCCGAAACAACAAGCGCAACAGCCAAACTGGACGGTGCTGTAAATATCAATGGCGCGCTCGTTGCGTACCAGGAAGCACTGCCTGAAGGTAGCCACATGGACGTAACAACCAACCGCGACCTCACCGCCCGCTGGCAAAGCGCACGTGGTATTTTTGATTCGGGCCCCAAACCCATACCCGGCCCTTGGTTTGTACACCGGCACAAATGGGATGTTGAATGGGACGGCCGGCCACCCGTATCGCATGACCGTGAAGTAATCTTCCGCACGTTTGACGGCACCCCTACCCACGAGCCCAATCACCGGTTTAATGAAACACTGAATGCCATCAAGGCAGCAGGCATCAACAGAGTACAACTAGAATTTGTTAATCCCGGCCAGAGCGGCATGGGCATTTATTCCATCAAGTTCGCAGACAGCCCGGCTGGCGATCTGCCAACAACAAGATCTGTAGCCAGCGGCTTTAACGGTAGCACAAAGAGTAATGCCTTTTCGCCAGATGAACTGGTACATTTCAGTGTCTTCTTCCGAAGCCTCCGCATGCTGCGCCTTATGCGCGACCCGAAAGGGACACCCTTTGCATTTGACGGTCCTCACCGGGTGACCGACAACCACGACCGGGAAGGCGCTTTCCACATTCGCATCGTAAATGCTGATACGGATGAGTTGCTCTATACAACAGCCATTTACCAGCACATTCGCGAAATTGAGAATGATGAGTTTGAAGCAGAACTCAACGAACTCAAAGAAGACATTCAAGCCGGCAACTTCGGGCTAACCATCGACATGGGCCCGGGCGCTTCCATTCGCTACGACAACGTAGCCGCATCTAATGCACTTGGACGCACCAACTTCTCAGCGTTTGCACTCCTCGGTACCTGGAGCCAACGTTGCAACGCCACTGATATCAACTGCGATCTGACGCTTAACCCCAATTAAGCAGTGCAACATTATTTAATACAACAAAAGACCTTTGGGCGCTCACCCAAAGGTCTTTTTTGTTATACTGCTTTGTTATACTACAGCATTGATGTTCACCTATCCCCCACCGCATTCATGTACGTCAAAACTGTCTTTGCAAGCTTGCTGCTTGGTCTCCTCCTGTCGAGCTGTACCCGGCAACCCGAAACACGCCAGGCAACACCGCGTGCGCAAAACACTATACCTTTCAGGGTGATGTCTTTCAATATCCGGTATAACAATCCCGGCGACGAAGAACATGCCTGGCCACACCGCGTCGACCGCGTGGCCAGTACCATCCTGTTCAACAATACCGATATCGTTGGTGTACAGGAGGCGCTCAAAGAGCAGTTGGATGACCTTTCTGCCAAACTACCGGGCTACACATGGGTTGGTGTTGGGCGAGATGATGGCGCTGAAGCGGGTGAGTATACAGCCATTTTCTACAAAGAAGATCGCTTTTCCTTGCTAGCCAATGATACTTTCTGGCTGTCTAAAACCCCCGAAGTACCGGGCAGCAAAGACTGGGATGCAGCGCTTACCCGTATTGCAACCTGGGGGCACTTTGAAGACACCATGACCGGGTCCTCACTTTACGTATTCAATACACACTTCGATCACCGGGGAGCAGAGGCACGCACCCAAAGCGCCGGCCTTATTGCCTCTCGGGCCACCGAGATTGCCGGCGATGCGCCACTCGTTGTGACCGGAGACTTCAACTTCACACCGGCGGCTGACGGCTATGCAGCCCTCACCGAAAAACTATCTGATGCATTCCACACAACTAAAGAACCCCACCATGGACCAGCTTCAACCATATATCGCGGGTTTGAAGTGACACACGAACCAGGCCGGCGTATTGACTACATCTTTACCAATGATGTGCTCACCGTTCGACAGCACGCAATCCTCTCCGACAACTGGGATGGCGCTTTTGCGTCGGACCATCTGGCTGTGCTGGCCACACTGGCGCTCAACAACTGACCCGCCCGCAATGGCGCAAAAAAACTGATGGCGCAAAAAA
>JBCCIM010000308.1 GCA_039111535.1 Bacteroidota bacterium
CTTTAATGTAGAGATGCGTCTAGCTCTTGTGATTTAGCACGGACCAAAGGCCCCGGAGACACATCTATTGAGCGCAATGTACTTTATGGTATCCCCGCACATTGGATAAATAAATTTTTCTGAACACCCCTGGTTCGGTGTTCGATATTCCCCCATCCTCCCTACGACGCGCCAAGTACCGACTGGTGTTCTTCCGGGGGACTGTTGTTATAGAGCAGGGCTTCGAGGTGTGCTTCTACAGCCCTTAGCGAAGTCAGCGACAGTGTTTTGGCTTCGTGGCCGCGTTCTTTGAGGACGAAAGCACCGTTGTCTTTTTCGATGAGGACCAATTCGCATACCCCTTTTCTCCGAAGCACTTTGCGGGTTCGGCCGTGCGTGCTTTCATACACAAGGAGCGTATATTCACTGTACTTGTTGTGGGCGATGGTCACGAGGTCATCCTGTTCGTAAACCGTAGCTGCATGCCGGCATCCTGATGCCAGAAACAATACAACACATACCGCCCAAAAAGATATCCGCATGCCCCTGCCTCATATCAGGATTATTAAAAGCCACCTTTACGGCATCGACTGCCCTCCCCCATACTTAATAAATAGAACTTCATCGAATTTTTTCCAGGCACGGGTTGCATCCCCTCGTATCGCGCTTTATCTTTGCCCCATGAATTTACATGCGAGACAAATAGCTCATACTCAGAAACTGTGGTGGCACGTTCTACCGCAGGGGTCTTTACTGTATTAGATGCGCTTATTTGTTTAAGTACATAGAGCATTACAGATTTCACCCGCTGCTTCACTTTAAAGGCAGCGGGTTTTTTATTTTCTCATAATTGGCATGCATTACGAAGAATTTCTTGACGTCGTTGAAGCAGAACGGGCCGCAGGCCGGCACCAGGTGATCATCCCCCTGGCCCGCCGCTGCAGTGCAGACTTGCTCACACCCGTATCTGCTTTCCTCACATTGCGGACCAACGGGCAGTGTAATTTCTTGCTCGAAAGCGTAGAAGGCGGTGAAAAGCTCGCCCGGTACTCTTTCCTCGGCAGTAATCCCTTCCTGCGGGTCGATTACCGAGACGGCGTTGTACACTACGACGTCCGAACCAAAGACCTGCCCTTCACGCTGCCGGCACCGGACCAGCACGACATTTACGAAGTGCTCGAACATATCATGAGCAGCTATAAAGAAGTCAAACGGCCAGATATGCCGCGTTTGACCTGCGGCGCTGTGGGCTACCTCGGGTATGACACCATAGCTTTGATCGAAAAAATGCCGCCTCCCCCACCAGACGATCTCGTCCTGCCTGACGCGGCCTGGTGTTTTTACGATTCGCTTGTCGCCTTTGACCATGTTAAGCACCAGCTTGTGCTGATGGCTTCGGTCTTTATCAACGAGTCAACCGACTTGCAGGCAGTTTTCACCCGGGCATCAGACAGGCTCGCTGCACTCGAACAAAAACTGCGCAAGGCATCTTTTGAGGTACCGGCGCAGGTGAAATTGCAGTCGCCGGAATTGCAGTCCAATACCACGCGAGACAATTTTGAAGCGGCCATCAACAAAGCCAAACACTACATCCACGAAGGCGACATTTTTCAAGTTGTGCTGTCGCAGCGCTTCTCGGTGCCTTTTGAAGGAGACCACTTCAACCTCTACCGCTCGCTGCGCCAGGTGAATCCGTCACCTTATCTCTTTTATATCGACTATCGCGACTTTACACTCGTGGGGTCTTCGCCCGAAGTATTGGTACGCGTAGAAGAAGGCAAAGCTGAAGTGCTGCCCATTGCCGGCACGCGCAAAAGGGGTAGAACGGTAGCCGAAGACAAAGCGCTCGAAGAAGAACTCCTCGCTGACCCCAAGGAACGCGCAGAACATTTGATGCTGGTTGATTTGGGGCGCAATGACCTCGGCAAGGTGTGTGCGTTCAGCTCGATAGAAGTGGATCGTTATGCCTTTGTAGAACGGTACTCACACGTGATGCATATCGTCTCGTCGGTCATCGGACAGATGCGAAAAGGGTTGAGCCCGCTTGATGTGCTCAAAGCCTGCTTTCCGGCCGGCACCGTTAGTGGTGCACCGAAAGTGCGGGCGATGGAGATAATTGGTGAGTTGGAAGTATCAAAACGCGGCGTCTACGCAGGAGCTGTCGGATACCTTGACTATTCAGGAAACATTGACACCTGTATTGCGATTCGCACGATGGTTGTCCGCGATGGCATGGTACACATCCAGGCCGGCGCCGGCATCGTGGCTGATAGCGCACCACACTTAGAATTTAAAGAAACTGAAAACAAGGCCCGGGCTTTGAAGCAAGCACTTCACGTAGCAGCAACGGACCTCTTATAGCATAGAATCATGGAATCTGTAGCAACTAAAGCTGATCAACCAACAAACCCAAGTCATCCAACCGTGGTGGTCTCAGGCATTCAGCCATCGGGCGTTTTGCATATTGGCAATTACTTTGGTGCGCTTCGCCAGCATATCGAATTGCATAAACAGCACGAAGCGTACTACTTCATTGTAAACTACCACGCGCTCACGTCTTTGAAAGACGCAGAAGCGCTGCGTAAATATTCTATCGATGTCGCACTGGATTACCTGGCGCTGGGTTTTGATCCGGAGAAGGCAAGTCTGTTTCTCCAGAGTGATGTCCCGCAGGTTACCGAACTTGCCTGGATTTTCTACAACCTGACACCCGTCTCGCAGTTGGAAAAGGGCGTCTCGTACAAAGACAAAGTAGCGCAAGGCCTGACGTCCAACGCCGGCCTGATGAACTACCCTGTACTGCAGGCTGCAGACATCCTCATTTATGGAGGATCGCTGGTACCCGTCGGGGCTGACCAGAAGCAGCACATTGAAATCACCCGCGACCTCGCCCAGCGGTTCAACAACACGTATTGCGGCGAAGACAACCCCATTTTCCCGGTCCCCGACCCGCTAATTATGGATGACGTAGCGGTAGTGCCGGGCGTTGATGGCCGCAAAATGTCCAAGAGCTACAACAACGCCATTGGCATTTTCGACGAAGGCAAAGCGCTGAAGAAAAAAGTCATGGGGATTGTCACCGACTCCACGCCGCTTGAAGAACCCAAAGATCCAGACAAAGACAATGTGTTTGCGCTGATCAAGCTGTTTGCTGACGAAGCAGAAACTGAGCGTGTTGCAGCAGCTTATCGCGCCGGCGGATATGGATATGGCCATGCTAAGAAAGAACTCCTTGGCCTCATTACCGACTATTTTGCAGAGGCCCGCGAACGCCGGCGAGATCTGGCAGCCCGCCCGGATTACGTAATGGACGTCTTGCGGGAAGGCGGCAAAAAAGGGCGCGAAAAAGCCGATGCGTTTATGGAAAAAGTTCGGACTGCAACCGGCCTCATCACGACACGCCATTAAGCAGCAACGTTACACCTAAAGGGCCCACAACGTCCAAGAAAACAGGTTTTAGTATCAATGATCATCGTTATCGACAACTACGACTCGTTCACGTATAACCTGGTTCACCTCGTCGGCGCGCACACAACAGACATCGAGGTGATCCGCAACGACGTGCAGACCGTTGATGAAGTGCTCGCAAAGGCGCCGGCAGGCTTGCTTATTTCGCCAGGACCAGGCAGACCGCAAGATGCCGGCATTACTAAAGCCCTCATCGAACGCGCCGGACCACAAATTCCTTTGCTTGGTGTATGCCTAGGCCACCAGTCTATTGGCGAAGTATTTGGCGCCAAGGTAGACTACGCCCCTGCCCTGATGCACGGCAAAACCAGCAAAATTTTCCACGATGGACAATCGATTTTTGAAGGCATTGAAGACGGGTTTACTGCAACGCGTTATCATTCGCTGGTCGTTAACCCTGACACGGTACCCGACACGCTGGACGTCACCGCAAAAACAGAAGACGGGATCATCATGGGGTTACGTCACAAAACCTTCCCGATCGAGGGCATCCAGTTTCATCCCGAAAGCATCCTCACTGAAGCCGGCGCTGCGATGGTCGCAAACTGGCTCAAGCAGGTTGCCAATTTCAACACCGCCGCTGTTTCAAGATAATCCGGACGCCTAACCACCCCTGCCATGCGTGAGTATCTCAAAATTATTGCCGCCGGTGAGCAACTGGCCCAGGAACAGGCTGCTGCAGCGATGCATCTGATGATGAAAGGCGAAGCTGAGCCTGAACAAATTGCAGCCTTGCTGATGGGACTTCGCACCCGCGGTGAAAGCCTCGACGAACTCATTGGATTTACCCGCGTCATGCGGGAATATGCAGTCCCCGTTGCGCTCGACGACGCAGATGCAATTGACCTTTGCGGCACCGGGGGCGACCAGAGCGGCACCTTCAATGTGTCCACAACAGCAGCATTTGTGTGCGCCGGCGCCGGCGCAACCGTTGCCAAACACGGCAACCGGTCCATTTCCTCAAAATGTGGCTCGGCAGATGTTTTGGCAGAACTGGGTGTAGAAATTGAACTGGGCAAACCAGGTGTTGAACATTGCCTGCAAGAAGCCGGCATTGCATTCATCTTTGCCCCCTTCTTCCACCCGGCCATGAAATACGTGATGCCGGTCCGAAAGAAGCTGGGCACCCGCACTTTTTTCAATATCCTAGGCCCGTTGTGTAACCCCGCCGGGGTGCGCCGGCAACTCGTAGGGGCATTCAGTTTGGATGTCGCCAAAACAATGGGCAAAATCTTGTATGCACTGGATGCGGCGCGTGTGGTTACCGTGCACGCAGCAGATGGCCTGGATGAAGCATCTATTGCTGCACCTACACACACGTTTCAGTTTGA
>JBCCIM010000309.1 GCA_039111535.1 Bacteroidota bacterium
ATCGGGGTTTCGGGGTTTCGGGGTTTCGGGGTTTCGGGGTTTCGGGGTTTCGGGGTTTCGGGGTTTCGGGGTTTCGGGGGTTTCGGGGTTTCGGGGTTTCGGGGTTTCGGGGTTTCTACAGAATGAACTTCGTCCACCAACAAATACAATCACAAAAAATCGGAATCACGAAAAAACGAAATCACGATTTTACAGAATCACGATAATTAAGAATCACGATAATTAAGAATCACGATAATTAAGAATCACGAAACCACTTCGCTGATCTCGCCGGTTGCTTTGTCTTTGAGAATGCGTTTGGTTGTACCGTTAGGCATCAACTCCTCTTTGATCACTACTTTGCCATCGTACTCTGCACCCGTTGCCTCGATTTTGGCCTGCGTACCCGTTTCCCGCCATTCAACGTCTACCGGCTCCCACTGCTTCGTTTTGACGGATTTATAGCAAGCATCCATAATAGCGTTTACAACATAGCCATCGTAAAAGTCTTCCTGCGGGGCCGTGCCGGCATCCATGGCATTGAACATGTCGGTAAACATCTCCACGTAGCCAAGTGCACCCGGCTCGTCACCAACCGGAAAAAGCCACCCTGTTTCGGCTTCCAGCTTTTCAGCTACATAGGCACCAGAGCCGCCGGCGGTAAACATCTCAAAACCTGTGCGCAGCCAGTGGTTTAGCATAATAGTGCCTTCCGTACCAGCTATTTCGTCGCGGAGATCCATCCCTCCACGAAACGCCCAACTCACTTCAAACTGGCCAATGGCGCCGCTTTCATATTTGATCAGTCCAATGGCCTGGTCTTCTGCATCAATGGGATGTACAAGCGTATCAGCCGTACACATCACCTCAACCGGGCGGTTGTTCTTCCCTACAAAACTGCGCGTGATCTCGATACAATGACATCCCATATCGATAATTGCCCCACCGCCGGCCTGTTTTACATCCCAAAACCATGCACTGTGCGGGCCGGGGTGTGTCTCCCGTGATCTTACCCAGAGCACATCACCCACCGCGCCGGCTTTTACGCTGGCAATGGATTTCAACGTTTTGGGCGTGTACACAAGATCTTCGAGGTAGCCGTTAAATACGCCGGCTTTTTCCACCATATCGAGCATCTGCTTTGCTTCCGCAGCTGTGCGACCGAGGGGCTTGGTACAAAGCACAGCTTTGCCGGCCTCTGCAGCCAATCTAACACATTCGAGGTGAACATGGTTTGGCAGACCAATCACCACCGTATCCGTTTCTTCATGCCCAATGGCTTCTGCAAGGTCGGTGGTCCAGTTGGGAATGCCCCACTCTTCAGCAAACTTCCGCGCTTTCTCTTCACTTCTCGAATACACCATATGCACCCGATCCCGGCTGCGTTGCCCGTGGATAGTCATCGTGTAAAACATCCCGATTAGCCCGGTGCCAAGCATCGTTATTTTGTGGGCTTCCATTTTTCCGTACCTCTCTTAAGTTCAGTAACCGGCAAGTACAGCGCTATTTCTAACAGCAGCGCGAGTATTTCCGCGTAGTCCAATCAAAACATCGAAGCCTAATTTCAAAAAACACGGAATCAAATCCAAGAAGCGCATACGTTGTTCACCGGCTTGCTGATCTTTATCTTGACCCATATGGACCCAAAGCTTCTCCACCAAACGCGCTATCCCATGCCAACCAAGCTGTTGTCGTTCTTGCTGATTTTCTTCAGCTATTCGTGTACCAACACCAAGCCTACCCTGATGGAATTACCGCCGCCATCAAACGATGGACCAGAAGAGGTAACTCCAGAAGCTACACCAGAATTTGATGTGCTCGTTTTCTCTAAAACCAATGGATACCGCCACAAATCCATAGAAGTGGGGGTTGACGCGATTGAACATCTGGGTGACGTACACGACTTCGACGTTTATGCAACAGAGGACGCCAGCTTCTTCACACCCGAAAGGCTGGAACGGTATGAAGTCATTGTGTTTTTGAACACATCGGGAGAAGACGTGCTCGATGCTACCCAAAAGCAAGCATTCGAGCGTTACATTCAGGCAGGTGGTGGTTTTGTTGGTATACACGCAGCAGCAGCCACAGGGTATGAGTGGGAGTGGTATGGGAAGCTTGTGGGTGCATTTTTTGATGACCATCCGGAGCCACAAAAAGCAACGGTTATGGTGCTCGATCACAGCCATCCGTCCACCAAACACTTGCCGGCGCGATGGGAGCGCTTTGATGAATGGTACAACTATCGCACGAACCCGCAAAGCAACGTGCATGTCCTCGCTGCACTCGACGAGCAAACATACGAAGGGGGCACCATGGGATACGATCATCCCATCAGTTGGGCCCACGAATTTGACGGCGGACGATCCTGGTATACGGGGCTTGGACACACACAGGCAGCCTACACCAATAAACAATTTCTCGAACACATCTTTGGTGGCATTCAATGGGCAGCGGGCGTTGTTGATGCTGAAGTTGGCGCTACACTAGCACGCAACTACAAAAAAACAGTGTTGATGGACGAGGTGACAGACCCGATGGAAATTGCAATCGCTGAAGATGGGCGCGTGTTTCTGGCCGAACGCGCCGGCGCTTTGAAAATGTGGGATCCCCAAACAGGCACAACCAAAGACATCGGATGGATTCCCGTATACATGGTGATCGAAGACGGCCTACTTGGCATTACGCTCGACCCCGATTTTATGGAGAACAACTGGCTCTATGTTTTCTATGCTCCAGAAGACGCCAGCCCCTCTCGCCTGTCCCGCTTTACGCTGGCCGGCGATCAGCTCGACATGGGCAGCGAGAAAATTCTACTCGAAGTGCCTTTTCAGCGGAAAGATTGCTGCCACGCCGGCGGATCACTCACATTTGACGCCAATGGCAACCTCTACCTGTCAACGGGCGACAACACCAACCCTTACGACAGGAAGGGCAACCCGATTGACGAACGCGAGGGGCGCACATACGCAGATGCGCAGCGCACTTCAGCCAACACCAACGATCTGCGCGGCAAAATCCTGCGTATTCACCCGGAAGATGACGGGTCCTACACCATCCCCGAAGGCAACCTCTTCGAAGGTGATAATTTGCACCGCCCAGAAATCTACACCATGGGACACCGCAACCCGTTTCGCATCGCGGTCGACAGTGAAACCGGGTGGCTGTATTGGGGAGACGTTGGCAACGGAGACCCGCCCAACGAGCGCGGGGGCTGGGGATACGATGAATTCAACCAGGCGCGTGGCCCGGGCTTCTTTGGCTGGCCCTATTTCAGCGGTAAAAATCAGGCGTATAACGACTTCGATTATACAACAGAAACCGTCGGCAACCCGTTCAATCCAGCTGCGCCCGTCAACGATTCGCCAAACAATACCGGTGCAACGAACCTGCCGCCTGCGCAGCCAGCGATGATTGCCTATACGTATGGTGTCAACGAAGATTTACCTGGCCTGGGGGCCGGCGGTGTGAACCCGATGGCGGGTCCCATTTACCGGAGGCAACCCACCTACAGCGACAAAGCCCTCCCGGCGTACTTCGAAGGCAGTCACATCATCTATGAGTGGATGAGAAACTGGGTTATGGAAGTCAAATTTGATGAAAACGGTGACCTGCTAAAAATTAGCCCCTTCCTGCCGGGCATCGAGTTTGTCCGGCCGATGGACATGGAAATTGGTCCGGATGGCGCCCTCTATGTTGCTGAATGGGGCGACGCATTCTGGGGCAGCAACCCCGATGCGCGGGTTGTGCGTATCGAATACAACAAAGACACCATGGAGCGCGCCCGCACCTTGCCGGCCCCCGTCAATCCGACCGTTGTACGGTTTGATGCGCCCCACAATGGCAGCTTCTTTTCTTTCGATGAACCGATCGACTACAGCGTCACTGTTACCGACCCGCAAGGCCGACAGCTTGCCAACCACCCCGTGACCATATCAACCTATTCCGGATTTGATACGCATCGGATTATGCTAAACCAGCAGACCGATCACGCCGGGCAAGCTACCGTTACCAAAGCATATACCCATACCCCCGACCTGCATCTACAGGATCGCTTTGCTGAACTGGAAGCCTGCGCATCGAACAAGCAGGGGTTTGTCTATTGTGATCGCATCAAGCTACACCCGGCTACCAAACAGGCAGAACACGTTTCGTGGCAGAAAGACACAAAACGACAAACCCATAGCTCACACCCGGCCTCGGAACGCTTTGCCCAAACGGCACTGATCACCATGCAGGTAGAAAACGGCAGCGCCCTCGCCTATACGCCCGTTGACCTCTCGAGCGTCAACAACATCATCGTACGGTACAAACAATACCAGGGCAGCAGCATTGTGCTCCGGGTAGATGCCGTTGATGGCCGCGAAATTGGCCGCATTGACCTTGATGCTTCGGAGGCTGTAGCTATCGATGAAATCCCGCAATTGGAGAGCGTCGACCTCGCCCTGCAGCATGATGAGGCAATTTTGGTGTCTGGCCTCAAGCCCGATGTCTACAAAAACTGGGCTGAGGTTTCCATTCCGGTAACAGCATCAAGCCGGGCGAACCTGCTGGTTATAACGTTTGAAGGGTCCGAAGAAGATATGCTCCTTGAACTGGACTGGATCCGGTTTGAATAACAGGTAGCCGGCCAGGATTTAGCACCAAGCTGCTGAACCCTGGCCGGCTAACTTATCGAATGACAGAAATCACATGCGACCAGACCACATCCCCA